>NZ_JBEOVN010000021.1:0-59135 GCF_040295565.1 Streptomyces sp. NPDC002785
GGGAGAAGGAGCGGGGCTGGGTGCGTGCAGCTGCAAGGCGGAGGATTGAGGCATGGCGGAGCCATGGTGATTGACGACAACGCGGCAGATGTGCGTGCCCAGCCCCGCAACGCCGCCCCCCATTTGCCGGTCGGTCTTAGACGGGAGCGTGTCGCCGGATGGCCGAGAGCTGGAAGGGCAGGGACCAGGACATGGCAGAGCCGAGGATCTTCACGTCCGCACAGGAGCTGCGCGACGGGGTGGGCGAGCAGCTGGGCCACAGCGAGTGGCTGGAGATCGAGCAGAACAGGATCGATCTCTTCGCCGAGGCCACCGGTGACCACCAGTGGATCCATGTGGACCCGGAGCGGGCCGCGGCCGGACCGTTCGGCACGACGATCGCGCACGGCTACCTCACGCTCTCGCTGCTGCCGGCGCTCGTACCCCAGATCATGCGGGTCGAGGGCATGAAGATGGGCATCAATTACGGGACGAACAAGGTCCGCTTCCCGTCCACCGTGCCCGTGGGCTCGCGGCTGCGTGCGACGGCCGTCCTGAAGAGCGTCGAGGAGGCCGGGGGCGGCGTGCAGGTCACCGCGCTCGTCACGGTCGAGCGCGAGGGCGGCGACAAGCCGGTGTGCGTGGCCGAGTCGGTGTCGCGCTACTACTTCTGACGGCACTGCTGCTCCTGACGGCGCGGCCCGCCACCGCTACCGCTTGGCAGCGACCATGCGCAGCACGAGGTCGGCGTACAGCTCACCGACCTCGTCCGGCGTCCGGCTGCCCTGCGCGTTGAACCAGCGCGCCACATCGATACAGAGCGAGAGCACCGCGAGCGTGGTGCCCGGGATGTCGGGCACATCGAACTCCCCGGCCTGCACACCCTCGCTGATGATCCGGCGCACCACCGCGTCGCTCTTGCGGCGCAGCTCCACGATCTCGGTGCGGTGCTCCTCACCGAGGGCGTCGAGTTCGTACTGGACCACGCGGGCCGTGGTGTGCCGTTCGGCGTGCCAGCGGACGAAGGACCGTACGGCCTCGGCCAGCCGCTCGGCGGCCGTGCCCCCGCCGTCGGCGGCGGCCTCCAGGACGGACAGGGCGCGGTCGTGACCGATCCTGCTGATCCGATGGAGCAGCTCTTCCTTCGTCTTGTAGTGGATGTAGAGCGCGGCGGGACTCATCCCCGCCCGGCCGGCGATGTCGCGGGTGGTGGTGGCGTGGTACCCACGCTCGGCGAAGGCTTCGACGGCGGCGACGAGGAGCCGCCTGGCCGCCTCGGGCGCCACCTCGGCCCACGGCGCACTGTCGCCGTCGGTCTCCTCCGCCGTGCTCATCGTCACTCGCCCCTCTCGTCAGCAGGACGAACACCATACCCCGAACCTGAGCAAGCGCTTAGGATACGTCCGGGCGGGATCGTCAGAGCTTCTGGAACGGGTCGTGCTCGGCGAGGATCTTCTCCAGCCGGGCCTGATCGACCCGGCTGACAATCTGTCCCGCTTCCTGGCGGTCACGGATGACCTTGGCCAGGGTGAAGCAGGAGGTGACGAGGTAGAGGACGCCGATCGCGAGGAATCCGCGGACCCAGGCGTCGGCGTCCAGGAAGTAGATACCGAGAGCCACTGCGGCCATCGCCGCCCCGAAGGACGCGACGGCCTGGCCGTAGAAGGCCGCGGTGCTCTGCTGCTTGACCGATGCTGTCTCACTCATGACGCCCAGCATCGGCCGACGTGGCGTGCGCCACATCCGTCCCCGTACTCAGTCCGGTACTCAGACTCCCGTTCGAGCGGCGACGACTTCCGTTCGAGCGGGGACGAAGCGGTCACCGCGGCCGAGCCCAGCTTCTTCACGATCGACTTGTCGACGTTCTCGGCCCGGCCCCACTCCACGGCATGGGACGCGATCTCGCGGGCGGCGAAGCCCTTGGCGAGTTGCCGGACGGCTTCCCGCTCCTCACCGAGCTCCAGGTCGATCCTTCGACATTCCACTTTTAATTAGCGCCGCTAGTTTTCTGCTTGCAGGCCCTACCATGTGCCGCATGGCCCGACCGCGCAAGCCCCTCCTCAGCAGAGACCGCATCGTCGAGACGGCGAGCGCACTCGTGGACTCCGAGGGGCTCGACGCCGTCTCCACCCGCCGGCTCGCCGCCGAACTCGGGGTCAGCGGACCCTCGCTCTACAACCACTTCCGCAATAAGGACGAAATCCTGGACGCGGTCGCGGACGCCGTGTCCGCCCAGGTCGATCTGTCGATGTTCGACGAGTCGGACACCCGCGACTGGCGCGCCGCCCTGCACGACTGGGCCGTCTCCTATCGTGCGGCGCTCACCGAGCACCCGCACATCGTCCCGGTGCTCGCCCAGGGCCCGGGACGCCGTCCGGCCGGTCTGCGGGTCGCCGACGCGGTCTTCGGCGCGATGGTCAGGGCCGGCTGGCCACCCGCCCAGGCGACGTACATCGGGGCCCTGATGCGCTACTTCATCACCGGCTCGGCCCTCGGTTCGTTCGCCCGCGGCTTCGTCGACGACGAGACGGCGTACGACCCCGCGGACTATCCGCACCTCGGCCAGGCCCATCTGCTGGCCGACCGCCGCCAGAAGGTCGACAAGGGGGCGTTCGAGACCGGGCTGCGGGCACTGGTCGACGGCCTCTCCCTCCAGTACGAGCAGCTGGCGCCCGCCGGGACTGTTCGGCCGGCACCGAAGCGTTCCTGACGCATCCTGGAACACATGGCACGCATGGCACACCCCGACCCGGCCGCACCCCGCCTCGCCGCCCTGGCCTCGCTCCTCGCCGACGAGACCCGCGCCGCCTTCTGCCTGGCCCTGCTCGACGGCCGCGCCTGGACCGCGGGCGAGCTCGCCGGATACGCCTCGGTGGCACCGTCCACGGCCAGCGAGCACCTGGGCAAGCTTGTCGCGGGCGGGCTGCTGGCCGAGGAACGGCAAGGCCGCCACCGCTATCTGCGGCTCGCCGACGAACGGACCGCGCACCTTGTCGAGGACCTGACGGCCCAGGTCGTCCCCGGCATCGTCTCCGAGCGGCCGCGCACCCTGAGCGCGGTGAGCGCCGGCAGCGCGCTGGCCCGCGGACGCACCTGTTACGACCATCTCGCGGGCCGGATCGGCATCACGATCGCCGACGCCATGACCGTACGGGGACTGCTGCGGCAGGACACCGGCTTCGTGCTCACCGACGACGGGCTCGGCTGGTTCGGCGGACTGGGCATCGCCCTGGAGTCGAGGTCGCGGCGTCCGCTCGTACGGAGCTGTCTGGACTGGACGGAGCGCAGGCCGCACCTGGCAGGGGTCGCGGGAGCGGCACTGTGCCGGCATGCGCTGGATGCCGGGTGGTGCGTACGGATCGGGTCCGGGCGGGCGGTGAAGGCGACCCCGGACGGGGAACGGGCGCTGCACGAACACCTCGGCATCGAGCCGTCCACCATTCGGTAGGAGTCGAACGATCACTGTCCTACTGTCAGGTCCATGACGACGAACCCGCCCCGGCGGCGACACCTGCGGCACATCGTGACTGGCGGGCCCCTGCCGCGGCCTGCACCAGCGTGCTGCTGTGGGCCTCCGCCTTTGTCTCCATCCGCAGCGCCGGGGCCAAGCGCGCCCTGCAGATCGAGCTGCTCAAGCTCCAGCACTGGGTGAAGGAGCGCGACGAACGCCTCGTCATCCTCTTCGAGGGGCGCGACGCGGCGGGCAAGGGCGGCGCGATCAAACGCTTCACCGAACGTCTCAACCCCCGTGGCGCGCGCGTGGTGGCGCTGGAGAAGCCCACCGAACGCGAGCGCACCCAATGGTACTTCCAGCGGTACGCGGCCCATCTGCCGTCCGCCGGGGAGATCGTGCTGTTCGACCGCTCCTGGTACAACCGGGCAGGGGTGGAGCGGGTGATGGGGTTCCGCGCCACCCGCGAATACCTTGAGTTCATGCACCAGGCACCGGGCTTCGAGCGGATGCTCGCCCGGGACGGCATCCATCTGGTGAAGTTCTGGTTCTCGGTCTCGCGCGACGAGCAGCGCAACCGGTTCATGATCCGGCAGGTCGATCCGGTACGGCAGTGGAAGCTGAGCCCGGTCGACCTCGCCTCGCTCGACAAGTGGGACGCGTACACGGAGGCCAAGGAGCTGATGCTCTTCCACACGGACACGGCGGACGCGCCCTGGACCGTGGTGAAGACAACGACAAAAAGCGGGCCCGGCTGGAGGCGATCCGGCATGTGCTGCACCGCTTCGACTACCCGGACAAGAACACCGACGTGGTCCGCGAGCCCGACCCGCTGATCGTCGGCCCGGCCTCCCAGCTCTTCGAGCGGGGCGAAATGGATGCCCGGCTGCTCACCACAGAGCGGGCAAAGGGCGGGCCGACGACGTAACGGAGTACTGGAACACCACGAGTGCGCAACCGCAGGACGCAGTTCGCGACGACGACGGTCTCCTGCGCCTGCGCCGCCACGTTCGGGCCGGGGTGGAGTTCGGTGCCGTCGGCCGTACCGGCATGGATGCCGGCCGCACCGGACAGGGCCCTGGACGGGCACTGAGGCACAACGCCCCGGACACCACAAGGACCATCGGACGGCACTTGTGGGCGGACTGACCGATGAGGCGTCGCGTCATGTGGGTCGGCTGACCGACGCCCCGTCCAGGAATCCCCGGCCGACCGACGCCCGTGCGGGATACCCCGGACCACCGCTCCCGACGGCCGTCGTCAGCCGAGCTCCGCGGCCTCCGTACCGGGGCTCTCGAACTGGGTGCGGTACAGCTCCTCGTACCGGCCGCCGGCCGCGAGGAGTTCCTCGTGGGTGCCCCGCTCCACGATCTGCCCGTTCTCCACGACAAGGATGAGGTCGGCCGCCCGTACGGTGGAGAGCCGGTGGGCGATCACGACTGCCGTGCGCCCGGCGAGCGCTTCGGTGAGCGCCTCCTGGACGGCCGCCTCGGAGGTGTTGTCCAGGTGGGCGGTGGCCTCGTCGAGGATGACGACGCGCTGGCGGGCCAGGAGCAGCCGGGCGATGGTCAGTCGCTGGCGTTCGCCGCCGGAGAGGCGGTAGCCGCGTTCGCCGACGACTGTGTCGAGCCCGTCGGGGAGCGAGGCGACCAGGCCGTCCAGGCGTGAGCGGCGCAGGGCGTCCCAGAGGTCTTCCTCGGTGGCTTCGGGGCGGGCGAGGAGGAGGTTCGCGCGGACCGACTCGTGGAAGAGGTGGCCGTCCTGGGTGACCATGCCCAGGGTGTCACGCAGAGTGTCGGCGGACAGATCGCGTACGTCGATGCCGCCGATGCGTACCGAACCCTCGTCCGTGTCGTACAGGCGCGGCAGCAGTTGCGCGATGGTCGACTTGCCCGCGCCGGACGAGCCGACGAGTGCCACGGTCCGGCCGGGTTCGGCGCGGAAGGAGACCCCGCGCAGCACTTCGCCGCCGCCGCGGGTGTCGAGGGTCGCGACGTCTTCGAGCGAGGCGAGGGACACCTTGTCGGCGGACGGGTAGCCGAACCGCACCTGGTCGAACTCCACGGACACCGGGCCCTCCGGGACCGTTCGTGCGTCCGGCTTCTGCGCAATGAGCGGCTTGAGGTCGAGGACCTCGAAGACCCGCTCGAAGCTGACGAGGGCGCTCATCACCTCGACGCGCGCCCCGGCAAAGGCGGTGAGCGGCGCGTACAGCCGGGTCAGCAGCAGGGCCAGGGAGACGACCGCGCCCGCGTCCAGTTGCCCGCGCAGCGCGTAGAACCCGCCGAGCCCGTAGACCAGGGCGAGCGCCAGCGCGGACACCAGGGTGAGGGCGGTGATGAACGCGGACTGGGCCATGGCCGTGCGCACCCCGATGTCGCGCACCCTGCCTGCTCTGGCGGCGAATTCGGCGGACTCGTCGGCGGGCCGGCCGAAGAGCTTGATCAGTGTGGCGCCGGGCGCGGAGAAGCGCTCGGTCATCCGGGTCCCCATCGCGGCGTTGTGGGCCGCGGCCTCCCGCTGGAGTCTCGCCATCCGGGTGCCCATGCGGCGCGCGGGCAGCACGAACACCGGCAGCAGCACCAGTGCGAGCGCGGTGATCTGCCAGGAGATGGAGAGCATGACGCCGAGGGTGAGGAGCAGCGTCACGACATTGCTGACGACGCCGGAGAGTGTGTTGCTGAAGGCGCGTTGGGCTCCGATGACGTCGTTGTTGAGGCGGCTGACGAGCGCGCCGGTTCGGGTGCGGGTGAAGAACGCGATCGGCATGCGCTGCACATGGTCGAAGACGGCGGTGCGCAGATCGAGGATCAGCCCTTCGCCGAGGTTCGCCGAGAGCCAGCGGCTGACCAGGCCGAGTGCCGCCTCCGCGACGGCGATCACGGCGATGAGCAGGGACAGCCGTGTGACGGTGCCTCCGTCCTCGCCGGTCACGATCGCGTTCACGACGCGGCCGGCGAGGACGGGGGTGGCGACCGCGAGCAGCGCCGTCGCCACACTCAGCATCAGGAACAGGGCGACCCGGCGCCGGTGCGGACGGGCGAACGCGGCGATGCGCCGCAGGGTGGTTCGGTCGAAGGGGCGTCGGTCCTGCTGCGCGTTCATGACGTTGTGGAGCTGCGTCCACGCGGTGGCTTCCATGCTCATGAAAGGAACGTACGACCTCCAGTGGGCTTGAGGTCAACCGCCCGCATTCGACAGGCCTGGACGTCGAGGCCCGGGGTGTTCTTCGGCACTGGCCGGATCCCAGGGGCGGCGACAGCGGTGGCGCGCGTACGTGGGCAAGCACGGCCGCGTATACCGACCGGTACGCATGGTGGGGAGGCGTTGTCGCGACGATATCGCCGGGGTCGTGGGACGAGGCCCTCGCAATCAGTCCAGGACTTGTGCGAGGTAGGCGCGGAGCAGGACGCGGGTCTCGGCGACGATGGCCCGGTCACCCGACGGGTCGGCACGGAAGGCGAGTTGGAGAAGGGCGTCGGCGGCCTCGACGCAGACCAGGACCGTCCGGAGCAGATCCTCGTCGGGGGCGCGGCCCAGGCGCCCGGAGAGCAGTTCGGTGAGCCGGCCCGCGACCCGGTGGTTGGCTTCGTTTGCCGGGTCGTCGTCGGGGGCCGGAGCTCCGAAGTCGACGAGGGCGAAGCCGGCCACGGAGAGCTTCATCGCCAGGTATTCGTCCAGGACGGCATCGATGGCGCCGCGCCAGTCGGCGGCCGGGATGGCGGCGAGGCGGACGGTGATGCGTTCGGCGAAGCTGTCCAGGTTGCGCCGGGCGAGCGCATCGGTCAGCGCGCGCTTGTTGGAGAAGAACCGGTAGACGGAGCCGATGGGGACCTCGGCGCGGACGGCGACGGCCCGGGTGGAGAGCTGCTCGTATCCGGTCTCGTCGAGGAGTTCGGCGCAGGCGTCGAGTATCCGGGCGAGACGTTCGGCGCTGCGCTGCTGCACGGGGGCACGGCGGAGGTTCGTGTTCGCATGGGGCACGGACTCCATGATGCCGCGGGCCTCCTCTGCGGGGGCAGGTCGGTGCTGGCGCGACCGTCATGCGATGAGCAGGGACAGCCCGCCGATGGTGTACGTGATCATCAGGACCAGTAGCGGGAGTTGCCCCGCGACGGCGCGGCCGGGCGGGAAGAGGCGTACGGACCTGTCGTGGGCCGCGATGACGCCGAGTACGTGGCCGAGGACGATCGCGGCGACCTGGAGCGTGGCGACGCCGCCCGGACCCAGGGGCGGCTCGGGCGGGGTGGGATTGTCAGTGCCGGATGCCACCATGACTGTGCGTGGCCCTTCGGTGACGAAGAGCGTGAAGTAGTGGGCGATGAGATAGCCGACGGCGATCGGGACGAGCGAGTGCGCGAAGGCGGTGAGCGGGTGGCGGAGTTGACCGGAGATCAGCCGGGTGGCGCCGGTGCAGAGCACATGGAGGGTGGCGACGAGGGCGACGGCACCCAGGAGTCCGAGCGTGGCCGCGGTGGTGCGGCCCAGGGGTGAGGTCTGGACGGTGTTGATCCAGGAGGGGGCGTCGGAGAAGCCGTCATAGGCGGTGGAGCCGAGCATGACGCAGACGGTGGCGACGAGTCCGGGGGTCTGCGGGGTGGCATCGAGTCCGTTGAAAGGGGAGCGGAGTACGAGGCGGCGGTCGGCGGGGCGGCGGCCGAGCGGGGAGAGCCGGGCGAGCAGCCCCGAGTAGACCTCGAAGGCATCCGCCCGGTCGAACCATCCGGCGCCGTGGCGGGCGGCGCCTGCGAGGTGGACGGCGGCGTGGAGGGAGAGGAAGAGGAGGAGGGCGGTGGTCGATGCGGGGTCAGGGGCGACGAGTTCGAGCCAGGTGAATGCCAGGAGGCCGGCCGCGGCGGGCCAAAGACCGAGGCGTGCGGGAAGGGGGCGGCCTGCGGCGGGATCGCGGCCGAGCGCGCGGCAGCCGAGGACGTGGACGGTACGGAGCGGGTTGAGCAGTCGCCAGACGGGACCGAGAAGGAGTGAGGCGGGGACGAGCCCGACCCAGAGGAGTACGTAGACGGCGCCGGGGGCCGGGTTGTGGTCCGGGTCGTCCGGACCGAGGAGGAGGTTGAGTGTGACGAACAGGGCGGCGGCCAGCCCGAGTACGCGCACGGCGGTACGGGTGGGGCGGGCGTCGGCGAGGCGCTGGACGGCGGGCGGGAGCGGGCGGCCCGCCCGGTCGCCGCGGAATCGGGAGGTGGACCAGAGCAGGCCGAGCGCGAGGAAGGAGACGAAGAGCGCGGCGAAGGCACCGGCGAAGGCGTAGAAGGGGGACAGCGGAAGGTCGTGCTGGGCGCCGATGCCATGGGCGAGGACGCTCACCGTACGACGAGTTGGGTCAGGAGCAGGTCGGACTCATGTGTCTCGACTTCGAAGAGCCCGGTGCGGTCGGCGGTGAACGTGAGGGTGACGGTCTTTCCTGCGGGCAGCCGGGCCTCCTTGTCGTAGCCGTGGACGTGGAGGGTGTCGGCCTGGTCGCTGCGGACCCGGAGTTCGATGATCCGGCCCTTCTTGATCTCGGTGCGGCCGGGAGCGGGGCTGACCTTGCCGTGGGAGACGACGATCTCAAGGGCTGTGCCGGGCCGGGGCGTTTCTGGTTGGTGCGCCGCGGGGGCGGTGGGCTGTGCGGAGGCAGCGGCGAGGGAGGTGGTGGCCTGGATCGGGGTGGAGTTCACGGCCCAGGCGGTGTGGTCGTCGGCGTAGAGCCTGGCGGTGAGGCCGGTGCCGCCACCGGCGCTGCGTACGAGGGAGTCGGGGAGGTGATACCAGGAGCCGTAGACCCGGGCGAGGGGGTGGCCGTCGAGGAAGAGGCGGGCGTGGCCGCGCCCGAGGAGAGCGGCGCCGCCCACGCTGTCCGGGGTGAACCGGAAGTTCCGTACGGAGAGATGGACGTTCCAGCCGTCCTCGGTGTCCGGCTGTACGACGACCGTCACCGCAGGGGCGCCCTTGGCGTCGACCTGGCGCAGCCGGTGGCCGGAGCCGTCGTCGGCGGCGAGGAGCCGGCCGACGCTGCCGCTGGCCTGCTCATGGCTGGTGCCGGGTTTGTGGTGGGTGGTGGCCCGCCCGCCGCAGGCGCTCGCACCGAACACGAGGGCGCCTGCGGTGAGCACGGTGACGGCTGCGACGCCCGGCCGGGCAGGCCGCAGTCGTCTGCGGGAACGCTTCACGATGCGTCTCCTTCCGGGGCGGGGGCCGGGGCGGAGGCCCTCCTGTTGACCGGGGCGGGGGCCGCCCCCGTATCCGCGCCGGACGCCGGGTCCGGCGCCGCGCCCTCCGCCGGCGTGCCCCGTTCGCCCGACGCTCTCTGTTCGCCGTGCCGGGCGGCGGCCACGACGGCCCACACCACCCAGATCACACCGAGCAGTCCACGCACCCAGGCCGGGCTGAGCGGAATCCACGGGATCATGAACACGGCCTTGTCGACGGCGTCGAGCAGGGTGAGCGCGCCCAGGACCACCGTGGTCCAGCCCAGCCAGGGCCGTTCGCCCCGCAGCACCAGCCCGGCCCCGGTCCACCACACCCCGGTCAACAGCAGGGCCAGCGCGGGCATATAGGAGGAGGCCAGCCCCATCGTCGATCCGGCCACGTCAAGCCCGAGACCGATCGCGCCGAGCACCGTGACCGCGGTGGCGAGTCGGCTGCCGCGCAGTCTGCGCCACCACAGCACCCCGCCGACCAGCGCGAGCACCACCGCGATCGCCAGCGTCACCTGTACCTCGATGCGCTCGATGCCACGTGCCCCGTACCAGTCGCAGCCCGCCGGCAGCCGTCGCGCCTGCACGTTGTAGTCGGCGCAGACCAGCAGTTGGGCGAGTTTGACCGGTTCGCCGACGAGCCGGTCGGTGCGCCCGGACACGGCGCCGCGCTCGGAGCCGCAGGTGGGCAGGGCGCGCGGGGAGGAAGGCCCGGCGTCCGACTGCCAGCAGTTGCCGTCGCCCTGACCGTCCCACCACACGTCGGTGCGGTTGGGCCGGGAGTTGCCCGCCTTGTCCGTGCCCAGGTGATTGCCCGCGTACCGGTTGTGGTGGGAGGTGTCGGTCTGCTTGGACAGCGCGCTCTCGCCACGGATGAAGGCGGGGACTGCGGACAGGAAGAAGGCGGCGCGCTTCTGCCCGTAGATCCAGTTGTTCTCGTACAGGTTCCAGTTGCCGCCCGCGGTGATGATGCCGGTGCCCGGCGGCATGGAGATCTGCGGGCAGACGACCCCGTCCTCGTATCCCCGGTCCACGGGCGGCTTGGCGCAGGTACCGTCCGCGACGTAGGGGTAGTAGTCGGCGTTGTTGTCGTGGATCAGGTTGCGTTCGAAGCGGGCGTGGTTCTGCGGCAGTCCGGGGTGGCCGGGAAAGGCGCTGTCCATCGAGGCGCCGCCCATGTTGTGGTCGAACTCGTTGTCGTGGACGTAGACGGAGTCGCCCGCGGTGCCGGAGTAGCCGACCATGTTGTGGTGGCTGCGGCAGCCGGTGATCTCGATCGAGTAGCGCGGGACCTTGTAGCCGTACGCGTCATTGATGTTCGACGCGCTGCCGGGGTAGATGCCGGAGTCGCCGTTTCCGTACGACTCGCAGTTCTTGTACAGCCCGTGGTCGCTCGCGAAGGTCAGAAAGCCGTACTCGTCGTTCCACCGGGTGAGGACGGAGTCGATGACGAAGCCGTCCTGCGCCAGGACGTACAGGGAGTTGAACGTGGTGCGCTGGGCGGTGAAGTTCTTGAAGTAGACGCCGTCGGAGCCGTCCGCGCGGATCGCGTTGAGCTTCTGGTACTTGGCGTCGATGACGACATCCGTGCGCTCGGCGCCCGTCCCCTCGATCTGGAGGTTCTTCTTGCCGAGGATCGCCACCAGGTTCTGGTTGTGCGGGCACCGGGCCTGCTGCGCGTAGGACAGGATCTGGTAGCCGAGCTGCGAGTTGGGCGCCTTCAGCCGGGTGCACTCCCCCACCGGCTTGGGCAGCGAGGGCTCCTCCTCGTAGAGGCCGGGCAGGATCGCGATGTTCATGCCGGGCCTGTCGACCGCGTCGACGGCCTGCTGCAGATGGCGGTAACCGGACTCCCGGCAGCGGTCGAACAGCTTCAGGTTCCGGGCCCGCAGCCCGTCCGGGAAGCCGGATATGCGGCGCTCGAAGTCCGCCCGGCCGCTCTTGCAGACCAGCAGATCCGGTTCGCCGGTGCGGTACGCGGGGACACTGCCGGTTCCGTCGGGCAGGGTGACCGGACGTTCCTCGTGCGCCTGGGCGGCCGGAGCCGCGAGGAGGGCGACGGCGAGCGCCGCCAGGACCACCAGAAGTCTTCGTGTCCACGACATGTGCGGGAGAGTAGAGCATTGTTCAACTTTTGGAACCCCCTGGGCACGACGAATGCCGTTGACGCACCCCGATTCGATTCCTACGGTTGTCCATAGGATTCCTTCGGCACCGGGAGCACACATGAGCGGCATCGAGCAGGCGAGGAAGACGGCGGAAGGGCTTGAGCATTCCGCCGGTTTCGGCAATCAACACAGCTCGGAGGCGGTGCCTGGAGCGCTGCCGCACGGCCGCAACTCGCCTCAGCGCGCGCCCCTCGGGCTCTACGCGGAGCAGCTGAGCGGCTCGGCGTTCACCGAACCGCGGGCACACAACCGCCGTTCCTGGCTCTACCGGATCCGCCCGTCGGCCGCGCATCCCCCGTTCGTCCGGATCGACAACGGCGCAGTACGCACCGCCCCGTTCACCGAATCCACGCCCGACCCCAACCGGCTGCGCTGGGACCCGCTCCCCGAGCCCGCGGCCGGGACGGACTTTCTGGCCGGCCTGTGGACCCTCGGCGGTAACGGCGACGCGACGCAGCGCACCGGCATGGCCGTGCATCTCTACCACGCCAACTCGTCCATGACCGAACGGGTGTTCAGCGACTCGGACGGCGAGCTGCTGATCGTCCCGGAGCGGGGCGGCCTGCTGCTCCGTACCGAACTGGGCATGCTGCGCGCGCAGCCAGGACACGTCGCACTGATCCCGCGGGGCGTCCGCTTCCGCGTGGAGCTGCTGGATGCCAACGCCCGCGGCTATGTCTGCGAGAACTACGGCCGGCCGTTCACCCTTCCCGACCTGGGCCCGATCGGCGCCAACGGCCTGGCGAACGCCCGCGACTTCCTCGCCCCCGTCGCCGCGTACGAGGACGACGACCGCCCGGTGGAGGTGGTCAACAAGTTCTGCGGGAACCTCTGGTCCGCGACCTATGACCACTCGCCGCTCGATGTGGTCGCCTGGCACGGCAACCACACTCCGTACGTCTATGACCTGCACCGTTTCAATGTCATCGGCTCGATCAGCTACGACCACCCCGACCCGTCGATCTTCACGGTGCTGACCTCGCCGTCCGACACCCCCGGTCTGGCGGGCATCGACTTCGTCGTCTTCGCGCCGCGCTGGCTGGTCGGTGAGGACACCTTCCGGCCGCCGTACTTCCACCGCAATGTGATGAGCGAGTACATGGGCCTGATCGAGGGCGCGTACGACGCGAAGACGGCCGGCAAGGGCGGCTTCGTCCCGGGCGGCGGCTCGCTGCACAACATGATGTCGGCGCACGGCCCGGACCGGGAAACCTTCGACCGGGCGAGCGAGGCGGAGCTGAAGCCGCAGAAGATCGACGACGGTCTCGCCTTCATGTTCGAGACCCGCTGGCCGGTGACGGCGACCGGGCAGGCGGCGACCGCCGACCATCTGCAGCGTGGCTACGACGACGTGTGGCAAGGTCTGAGCCGCAACTTCAGGCCGTAGGCAACGACGCCGCTTCCCGGCCCCCGCGTCGTCGCGTCCGCTGTGTCGCAGTACGGAGAGACCAGGTGCCTCAGATGCCCAAGATGTCCCAGGGGCATGCCTTCGCCCCCGATTCGCTGGTCCTGAACCGCAAACTCCCGCTGTGGTACCAGGTCTCGCAGTCGTTGCGCGCCTCGATACTGGGCCGCGCCAAGGACGCGTCGGCGCGGCTGCCGACCGAGGAACAGCTCGCCGCGCACTACGGCGTCAGCGTTCTGACGATGCGCCAGGCGCTCAAGGAGCTGGAGACGGAAGGGCTGATCAGCAGGCACCGGCGGCGCGGCACCTTCATCGAGCCGCGTGCCCGCCGGGTGTCACCGGTCCGGCTGCTGGGCTCGATCGATGCGATCGTGGCCCAGCAGTCGGGCGAGCGGACCGTGGTCCTCGGCCATGGTCCGCTCGCCGTGCCGGGAGACCTCACCGAGTACTTCCCCGACTGCGCGGAGGTCGTCAGCTACCGACGGCTGCGCCGCGACGGGGAGAGCGACGAGCCCACCAACTGGGCGGAGAACGCGGTGCATCCCGAGGTCGCGGCCCGGCTCGATGTCGCCGATCTCGAACGCTGGCCGATGACCAAGGTGCTGCGCGACCGGGTCGGTGTCCGGATCGCGCGCATCACCGACACGGTCGAGGCGCGCCTCGCCGACCCGGCCACCGCCGAACTCCTCCAGGTGCCGCTACTGAGCCCGATCCTGTTCTACACGGGCGTGACGTACGACCAGAGCGGCCGGGTGGTGGATGTGGCGCGGATCCGCTACCGGGGCGACCGGTTCTCCTTCTCGGTGACGGTTGAGGCGCACTGACGGCCCGCCCTCCGGCGCCGTTACGATGCCGGAGGCGGCGTGGCGACGGGGAGGACGACACGGTGGCAGCACGGGCGGCAGCCGGATCCGGCGGGGACGACGACATCCCGCTGCTCGACGACCTCATGCCATGGTCCGTACGGCCTCTGCGGACCGGGCGCCCCTGGGTGACCGCCCCGGATGCCGGTTCCCTCAAGGCCTGGAAGCGGTCAGGCCCCAGACCTGGCCCCAGGAGTGGACCTCGGAGCTGCTGGAACTGATCACCGTGCTCGCCCTGCTCGCCGAACTCCAGCCCCGGCAGGAGGGCCTGGCCGACGGCCCGCAGATCACGGCCGGCGATCTCCGCGCGGCCGGCGTCCTGCCGGTCCCGGCCAGGGCCAGGCGGCCCGCTTCTGTGTTCGACCATCAGGAAGAGGGGCCGGACGGGCAGTTCGCGCTGCTGTGACGGCGTCGGGGTGCATAAGAGGAGCTCACAAAATGGGAGTCCGATCAGCTCGCGGCGTCTGGTGCGTGCGATCGCAAGGCGCTGGCAGGTCCTCGGATGGGGTCTCCCCTGCTCGAACGAAGCTGAGAGCTTGGGGAAGGAGCTACTAGGGCATTTCGGCAACGCAGCGAGCGTGCGTGCCAGGTGTCGCGAGCCGGGCGCCCATTTTGTGAGCTCCTCCAAGACCGAGCGCTACCGGTCGAAGGAGTCCAGTACCCGGCGCAGCGCCCGTTCGAAGACCTCGTCCAGATCGATCGGCCCGGGGTCCTCGGCGAATCCCGCCGCCATGCGCGGATACTTCCCGGTCGCGATCTCGCTGACCAGATAGCTGGTGCGCGCGGCGTGCTCCTGCTCCTCGGACCAGGGCAGCGACCGGCTGCGCTCCGCCGTGGCGATCTCGTTGGCCACATAGGTGGTGACCACGCCATTGACCATGGCGATGAGTTCCATCTTCTCGCCGAACCGGGCGTCGACCCCGTCCAGGCAGCTGAGCGTGTACTCCACATACCGCAGCACGTTCGGGCTGAAGCCGTACACGGGTGACATGAGCCGGGGCATCCAGGTGTGGCGGTGCATCATCTCTCGGGCCTGACGGGCCAGTGCGATGAGATCGGCACGCCAGTCGCCGGACGGCTCCGAGAACTCGTACCCGCCGCTGACCGCGTCGAACATCAGCTCGTACAGGTCCTCCTTGCGGGGCACGTAGTTGTAGAGCGACATCGTGCCGCAGCCGAGCTCCGCCGCCACCTTCCGCATGGACACCGCGTCCAAGCCCTCCGCATCGGCGATACGGACAGCGGCTGCCGCGATGTCGGCGCGGCTGAACGCGGGCCTCGGGCCCCGGCCCGCACGCTCGGGGCGCGCCCAGATCACTTCGGGTACAGCGGGTCGCCCCACCATTGATCACCACCTCTCCCACCATCGTAGTTACGTACACCGTACGTAGTGCGGTACGGTAGGCAGCATGACAACTACGTACGCTGTACTTAGTCAAGGTCTGGAGAAGCACTACGGCGACGTCCATGCGCTGCGCGGGCTCGATCTCGCGGTCGCCGAGGGCACCGTCTGCGGAGTGCTGGGGCCGAACGGTGCGGGCAAGACCACCGCCGTCCGGGTCCTCACCACGTTGACGGCCCCGGACGGTGGAAGCGCCCGGGTAGCGGGCCACGACGTGGTGCGCGAGTCGGGCGCGGTGCGCGCGGCGATCGGCGTCACCGGCCAGAACGCCTCGGTCGACGGCGAGCTGTCCGGCCGGCAGAACCTGCGGCTCTTCGCCAAGCTGCTCCGGTTCCGCGGCGAGGCCGTGCGCACCCGCGCCGACGAGTTGCTGGAACGCTTCGAGCTGACGGAGGCGGCCGACCGCCCGGCCCGCAGCTACTCGGGCGGCATGCGCCGCCGTCTCGACCTCGCCGCCAGTCTGCTGACCCGCCCGCGGGTGCTCTTCCTGGACGAGCCGACCACCGGACTCGACCCGCACAGCCGCAACCAGATCTGGGCGGCGGTACGGGAACTGGCCGGCCGGGGCACGACCGTCCTGCTCACCACGCAGTATCTGGAGGAGGCCGATCAGCTGGCCGACGACATCGTGCTGATCGACCAGGGCCGGGCCGCACACCGCGGCACCCCCACCGAGCTGAAGGCCCGCATCGGCAGCTACGCCGAAGTGGTCGTCTCCCATGAATCGGCCCTGGTCCCGGCAGCAGGCGTCCTCGATCAGCTCACCGGCACCGAACCGGTTCTCGACCACGAGCGCCGCACCGTGGGCGCCGTCGCGACCGACACCACGCTCACCCTCCCCCGTATCGTCCGCGAACTCGACGCGGCGGGAGTACCGGTGATCGACGCGAGCCTGCGCCCGCCGACGCTCGACGAGGTCTTCCTCCGCCTGACCGGCCGCGGCGACGTCCGCACCTCCCCGCCCCTGAAGGAGACGGCAGCATGAGCAGCACCGCACTGACCCACGAACAGACCGTCACGCCCGCCACAAGCGCCCCGATCGCCGATGCCCTGGCCATGCTGGGCCGCCATCTGCAGCGGATCAAAGCAGCGCCGGGCGTCATGATCCTGACCCAGACCATGCCGATCACGATGCTGCTGTTCTTCGGGTACGTGTTCGGCAGCGCCCTGGCCATGCCCGGCCAGGAGTACCGCGCGTTCCTGGTGCCGGGCCTGCTGGCGGCTACGGCGGCCAACGGCATCATGGTCGGGATGTTCCAGGCCTCGCAGGACTGCCACCGCGGGGTGATGGACCGGCTCCGTACGCTGCCGATGAGCCGGGCCGCCGTACCGTTCGGCCAGACCGCCGCCGACCTGCTGGCCACGGCCGTCGGCATGGTCCCGCTGATCCTGGTCGGACTCGCGGTCGGCTGGCGGATCGAGGGCGGCCCGCTCGCCGCCCTGGGCGCCTTCGGGCTGCTGCTGCTCCTCCGGTTCGCCACGTCCTGGCTGGGCTGCTGGCTGGGCCTGCTGATCCGCAACGAGGAGATCGCCGGTCAGCTGGGCAGCGCCACCTTCATCCTGCCGCTGCTGTCGAACGCGTACATCCCGACCGACAACCTGCCGGGCTGGCTGCGGACAGTCGCGGAGTGGAACCCGATCAGCGCCATGGCCTCGGCCACCCGCGAACTGTTCGCAAACGCTTCCCCGGCGGCCGACGCGGCCTGGCCGGTCGCCCACCCCGTGGCAGGAACGCTCGCCTGGTCGGTGGCACTCCTCGCGGTGTTCGTGCCGCTGTCCGTACGGCGTTACGCGCGCGGCGGCGAGTGACCGCGCGCCGCGATCACCGGGGCAGCGCGGTGGGCCGGTTCAGGGTGCCGAGCAGACTGATGAAGCTCGACACCGTAAAGGTTTCGAGCTCCGCGAGGGCGTCCGGTTCGCCGAGCGGCCGGCTGGTGACGGCCTCTTCCGCGAACGCCGTCCATGCCCGGGCGGCGACCGGCAGCCGCGGCGAGCCGGGCATCCCGAGCCGCCGCTGGGCCTCCTCCACCCGCCGGGCGAGGATGCCCCTGGCGCCCTCCACGATGTCCTCCACCGTGGGCTGACTGCCGGCGGCACCGCGAACCAGGACGAGATACACCTTGCGGTGCTCCAGTACATGACAGCCGACGCCTCTGTTCCGGCACTCGGCGAGCACACCTGAGCGCTGCTGAGAGCCCCGGGGATGACGGGAGAGCAGACAGCAGCGCAGCACCGGGACGGTGTGATCGCCTGCACGGCCCCGAGCGGGGGCCTGGGCGACGGACCGTGACCGGGAGCCCGGAGCGGTGGACCGAAGCTCGGTCGTGACGGGCCGTCGGGTCAGTGGCGGCTGCCCAAGAGAGAGCGTCGCAGTCGCCGCAGTGGTGCGAAGAGCGATACTCGCGCACTCTTGCTCCGACGACTGTGGGCGGCATCGCGCGAGGTGAGCTCACGCATCAGCAGCGTCGCCTCCGCGGCCTCCCGCCGCGGGATGGCAGGGCCGCCGAGCACCGCGAGATGGCGGTCGAGGCGCGCACTTGTCGCACTGCTCCCGCATGTGATGGCAGGCACACGCGGCCTGCTGCGCATCGCTATCTGTTCCATGTCACTCCCCACCCGTACGAGGGCACCCGCCCCGGGCAGGTTAACCCTATCCCCCCGCGACGACACTCGTGTATCCCGGTCACAGGATTGAGCACACACATACGGAGGTTGACAGTCAACCTCTGAATACGCCCGATTCCAGGGCGAGTTGGACAGAACGGAAGCGGTTTTCCCGCGATGGATCGACGGTCTGACAGGTAGGAGACCCCTGCGGACGGGGCCTCCTACCCGCCAGACCGCTGAACGGGCCCGGCGCGTGTACTGGGCGGGAGATCAGACGGCCGAGTTGAGGCCGGGCAGGTAGCCACCCGACTGTCCGGCTGCGGTGGGGTGGTACGACTCACCGATGTTGAGCCAGTTGAGGCTGTGCAGCCAGGCGCTTCCGGAGCAGATCTCGTGCCCGGTGAAGTTCCCCGCCACGCCGGCGAAGGTGAAGCCGTGGTCGGCGGCGCGCTTGGCGGTCGCCGCGTTGAGATAGTCGGCGGCGCCGTTGATCGCGGTGCGCACCTTGTCGCTCAGGCCGACGACACAGCTGCCGCCGATCGCGTAGAAGCGCGGGTAGCCGAGGACGACGACATGAGCGGACGGCGCCTTGGTACGGATCGCCGAGTACACCGAGTCGAGGTTGCCGGGCAGGGTGGTGTCGACATAGCTGCGGGCCGTGGCGATCCGGCTGAGACAGGTGGCCTCCGACTGGAGGACACAGGTGGTCATGACGTCCGCGAAGCCCGCGTCATTGCCGCCGATGGATATCGAGACAAGGTCGGTCGAGGCACTGAGGGGGCCGAGCTGGTTGGCCTTGACATCACCCGTACGGGCACCCGAGCAAGCGGTGAAGCCGAAGGACGAGGGCGAGTTGGCGGCGGCCCAGAGTGCGGGGTAGGCCTTGGTGCTGCGCTTGCAGTCACCACTGGCACTGTCGTAACTGCCGGATCCGACACCCGAGGAGTACGAGTCGCCGAGGGCGACGTAGTCGACGGCCTGGACAGACTGTGTGGCGTTGGCGGTGGCCGCTCCGGTCAGAGCGAGTACGGCACCGAGCAGGAGTGAGGACGAGAACGCCACGAGTCTGGACATCTTCATGGAACCTCCCTTGGACCGACCGGCAGGATCTCCGCCTGGTCTGCCGTGTCTGTGGTAGCAGCACCCGCCCCTCTTTTGGAAGTGTCCATGCCAAGTTGGTCCAATGATTTCTCCTGTGCGCCCTCCTGAGGCTGCGTCATGTGCGCCGTCCGCCCGCCGGAAGAAGGGAGGAAGGTGGCGAAACCTGGGTGCGCCGGGTGCCCCCTTGCCGGATCATGGGCGCCATGTCTGCCAACCCTGAGTCCGCTCTGCCGATCCGGCTCACCGTCGACGACAGCGATTCCCCGGCCGACGTCGTCGACGCGCTGTTCCTCGGCCGCTTCGCGACGGGCGAGCAGCCGTACTCGCACAGCTCCTCCCTCGACCGCGTCAAGGCCGGGGCCACCTTGCTGCCCCCGGCCGCCAAGGTGCTGCGCGCCGCCCGCGACGACGACCGCAGCGCCACGCTCGCCGAGGGCGAGGGCTGGACGCTGCTCATCTCGCGGTGGAACCGCGGCGCCGATGTCACGGTCACCGCGAACAGTCCGGAGCTGGCGCAGAAGATCCTCGGTCAGGCGACGGACGGCGTCCAGGACGAACCGGAACCGCAGCCCGAGAATGTGACGATGGGCTTCTGGTACGTGTCCCCGCGCCGCGGCCCGTACCGCACCACCCGGCAGATCGCCGCCGGCACGTGGGACGAGGTCCGCAACAACTACACGGCACCGGTGGCCGATGCCATGGACCGGCTGATGAAGGTCACGCCCGACGACATCGCCGGTCGGCTGCTCCTGCTGCACGGCCCGCCCGGCACCGGCAAGACGTCCGCACTGCGCACGCTCGCACGCTCGTGGCGGGACTGGTGCCAGGTCGACTGCGTACTCGATCCGGAGCGGCTCTTCAACGACGTCGGCTACCTGATGGACATCGCGATCGGTGAGGACGACGGCACGGCGAAGGGCCGTTGGCGGCTGCTGCTCCTGGAGGACTGCGACGAGTTGATCCGCGGCGAGGCCAAGCACACGGCGGGCCAGGCGCTGTCCCGGCTGCTGAACCTCACCGACGGGCTGCTGGGCCAGGGCCGCAATGTGCTGGTGGGCGTCACCACCAACGAGGACCTGGAGCGGCTCCACCCGGCCGTGGTCAGGCCCGGCCGCTGCCTCGCCAGGATCGAAGTGGGCTCACTGACCCGCAAGGAGGCTGCGGCCTGGCTGGGTACGGAGGAAGGGCTCGGCCGCGAGGGCGCCACGCTCGCCGAGCTGTACGCGCTGCGGCGCGGCAGCAGTCCCGCGTCGGTACCGAAGCAGGATTCCGGCACGGACGCGGGCTTGTACCTCTGAGCCCAGCAAAAAGGGAGTGGGGACGAAGGCGCCGACGAGCAGGACCGATTCGGCCAGTACGGCTGCCGTGAGCACGCCGTGGAGTGCGGCCGGTGGCAGAGCGGTGAGCGTGCTCATCGCGCCATACCGCGGAACTCCGGCACCGGTGCCTGTGCGGGCTTCCACTGCTCTGCGGGTCGACTCAGTTGCCAGACCCGTGCCGGCGGGAGGTTGCCCCAGACCGTCCGGTGGCCGGAGGCGCAGCGCCGCTGGTGGCCGGCCAGGATGTGTTCGACGGCACGGTGGCGGGCCGCCTCGGCCACCACCTGGCCGCCCGCGGCAGGGTACGGGCGGGGTTGACGTACGGAGTGCTGGCCTCCGCGCTGCCGTGGGTGTGGCCGCCGCCGCTGACCGGGGCGGTGACACCCGCATACGGCGCGGGATTGATCTACACCCTCGCCCTGGTCGCCGGGTTGTGGTGGCGCAGCCGCCGCCGGTTGGTGGACTCCCTGGCCGAGCAGGTCGAACTGCGCGCCGAACAGGCCCGGTTGGCCGAGCGGGCAAGGATCGCCGCCGAGATGCACGATGTACTGGCCCACCGGCTCAGCCTGCTGGCCCTGCACACCGGTGTCCTGGCGATGCGGTCCGACACCCTGCCGCCGCAGGCAGCGAAGCGGATCGCACTGCTGCGCACCACCTCCACCCAGGCCCTGGCCGATCTGCGTGATGTGCTCGGCGCGCTGCGCGGGGACGCGGATGCGCAGAAGGCGGTGCCTGTCCCCGCGCTGCAGGATCTGTCCGCGCTGCTGGATGAGGCGAGGTCGAGTGGCCAGCACATCGACACCGAGGTCAGCGGGGACTCGGACGGCGCGCCGGCCAGCCACCGGCTGGCCGTGCACCGGATCGTCCAGGAGGGCCTGACCAACGCCCGCAAGCATGCCCCTGGTGCAGCGGTGCGGCTGCGGGTCCATTTCGGCGGACCGGCGACGGAGGTGGAGGTCGTCAACGGCATGGCCGCCGCCGCGTCGCCGCACACCCTCCCCAGCGGGTACGGTCTGATCGGCCTCACGGAGCGGGTCGCCGGACTGCACGGCAGCCTCGACCACGGGCCTGCCCCGGACGGCTGGCGGCTCACCGCCCGCATCCCGCTGCCGGGGCCGACCGGGGGGAGGGAGCCGTCGTGATCCGTGTGATGGTGGTGGACGACGACGCACTGGTGCGCCTGGGGCTGTCCGACCTGCTGGACGGCGACGAGGGGATCGAGCTCGCGGCCCAGGCCGCCGACGGCCTCCAGGCAGTCGAGTTGGCCTCGGCCCACCATATCGATGTCGTGCTCATGGACGTCCGCATGCCTCGCATGGACGGCATCGCGGCCACCGCGCGGCTGCGGGCCCTGCCCCACCGCCCGAAGGTCATCGCCCTGACCACCTTCGATCTGGACGAGTACGTCTACAACGTGTTGGCCGCCGGCGCCGACGGCTTCCTGCTGAAGGACACCGACCCGGCCGAGATCCTGCGCGCCGTCCATCTCGTCGCGGCCGGTTCCGCGATGCTCCACCCAGCCGCCGCGCGCCGTCTCATCGACCGCTACCACCGCAACGCCCACCCGCAGGCCGTTGCGGCCCGGGCTCGCGTCGAACGGCTCACCCCGCGCGAGAAGGACGTGCTGGCGCTGCTCGCCGAGGGCACCACCAACGCGGAGATCGCCGTTCGCCTCAGCATGCGGGAGAGCACCGTCAAGGCTCACGTCAGCCGGATTCTGACGGCGCTGGAGGTCGGTAACCGCGTCCAGGCCGCCCTGACGGCGCGGGATGCCGGCATGACGGGCTGAAAGGCTTCTCGCTTACCGTGGATGTCGTTTCAGCTTGTTGTTCAGCCTCGCCGGGGTCGTGACCAGCGGGAAACACACCCTCCGCGATCCCGAGCCCGCCGCCCCCGACTCATCGCGCCGCGTACGCCGCCCGTACGGCGTCCTCGGCCAGGGCCAGCGCCTCGTCCCGGGACAGGCCCAGCCGGCGGGCCTGCTCCGCGTATTCCTGCGCCGCAGCGGCCGCATGCCGGACCGCCGCATCACCGGCAGCGGCGATGAACGTGCCATTGCGGCCACGGGTCTCGATCACCCCGTCGGCCTCCAGCGCCCGGTAGGCCTTGGCGACGGTGTTTGCGGCGAGGCCGAGTTCTTCGGCGAAGCCGCGTACGGTCGGAAGTCTGAAACCGACGGGCAGCGCGCCGGAGCGGGCCAGTTCGGAGATCTGCGTTCGCAGTTGCTCGTACGGGGCGGTACCGGCATCCGGATCAAGGGCGATCTTCAGGGTCACGCGCTGATTGTCCCCCACCGCCGGAAAATCAGCGGCGCCCGGTGCGGCACCACGCGTAACGTCCGGCCCATGACTGTCCTCGTTCGCGACTTCCTGCCCGCCGACGCAGAGGCCTGGGTACAGGTACGGCGTGCCGCACTGCCCTACATGGTGACGACTCCCGAGCAGGTCGCCTTCGATCTGGCCTCCGCCCATCCCGACAAGCGCTATCGGCTGCTGGTCGCTGAGGAGGACGGGGAGCTCATCGGGACCGCCCAGGTCGGCCTCGTCCACGACAGCCCCGAACCCGGCCAGGCGTTCTGCAATCCGTACACGCATCCGGACCGCACCGGGCACGGGGCAGGTGGGTTGCTGCTGAGTACGGCCGAGGAGTACCTGGCACGGGAGGGCGCGCTCGCGCTCTACACCTGGGTGCTCGACACCCCGTCGAACCGCGCCTTCGCCGAGAAGCGCGGCTATGCGCCGAGCCGCTCGGCTCACTTCCTCCACCTCGATCTGGCGGGCGGATCGCTGCCGCCCCGTCAGGAGCTCCCGGCGGACGTCGAGCTGCGTACCGCCGCGGACTTCGCGGACGATCCGCGCCCACTCTTCGAGGCGGACGCCGAGACCACGGCCGACGAGCCGAGCGACACCCCGGCCGAACTCTCCGACTACGAGCACTGGCTCAGCCAGACCTGGCGCGCTCCCGCACTCGACCATGAGCTCACCTCGGTCGTGGTGGTCGACGGGGAGGTGGCGGCGTTCAGCGTGGCAGAGACGGATGGTCTGAGCCGCTACATGTCGGGGATGACCGGCACCCGTCGGGCGTACCGCAACCGGGGCCTGGCCAAGCTCGCCAAGAACGACTCGCTGCACCGGGCGCGCGCCGCCGGGTACACGGACGCGTACACCGGCAATGACGCGGGCAACGGTCCGATGCTGGCGGTCAACCGATGGTTCGGCTACGAGATCTGTGCCACGGAGGTGCGGTATGTCCGCAAGCTCGGCTGAGACCGCGCTGGTGGTCGCCCTGGTGAAGGCCGGGCGGACCAAGATCCGCTACCCGGCGGATGTGGTCCGCGACGACGGCACCCGGGTGACCGTGCGTGCGCCCTGGGCGGCGCCGGGGGTCCGTGACTTCGGCTTCGTACGGTTCGAGCCGGGCGATGTGTTCACCGAGCACTACTGGCGCGACCGCTGGTTCGCCGTGAAGGAGGTCCGTACCGGCGCGGGCGAACTCAAGGGCTGGTACTGCGACATCACCCGTCCCGCCGTGCTGCGGGACGCGGAGCTTCTGGTCGAGGACCTGGATCTCGATCTGTGGGTGTCGGCGGACGGCGCGTCCGTACTCCGGCTGGACGAGGACGAGTTCGAGGAGAGCGGTCTCGCCGAACGCGATCCGGCGGCGGCCGAGGCGGCCCGCCGGGCGCTGGACGAGCTGGAACACCTGGCCCGCGCGGAGGGCCTCGCGACGCTGCTGGCCTGACCGGCAAAGGCCTGGCCCGCGCCCTGGCCGACAGCGCCGGCATCACCTGGAGGGCGCGACCGACACGCCCACTTTGTCCTGAATTTCCGTGAGTGCGGCTCCGGCCCTGCCGCCGGAGCCGCACGACGGACACCCCTGATCGTGGGAACGCAGTTCCCGTGATGACCAGTTGATCTACAGTGCTCAGGTCAGTCCCCCACCTGGTGACCTGAGAAGGAATCACGGATTATGCCCACTGAGACGTTCGAGTTCCAGGTGGAAGCGCGCCAGCTTCTGCAGATGATGATCCACTCGATCTACTCGAACAAGGACGTGTTCCTGCGCGAACTCGTCTCCAACGCCTCCGACGCGCTCGACAAGTTGCGCCTCGAAGCACTCCGCGACGACTCGCTCGGCGCGGACGTGTCCGACCTCCACATCGACATCGAGACCGACAAGCAGGCCCGTACGCTGACCGTGCGGGACAACGGCATCGGGATGTCGCACGACGAAGTGGTCCAGCTCATCGGGACCATCGCGAACTCGGGCACGGCGAAGTTCCTGCGGGAGCTCAAGGAGGCCGAGGACAGCGCCGCGGCCGAAGGGCTGATCGGCCAGTTCGGTGTCGGGTTCTACTCCAGCTTCATGGTGGCCGACGAGGTCACGCTGCTGACCCGGCGCGCGGGCGAGAGCCAGGGCACCCGCTGGACGTCGACCGGCGAGGGCACGTACACGATCGAGACCGTCGACGGCGCTCCCCAGGGCACCGCGGTCACACTCCGGCTCAAGCCGGAGGACGCCGATGACCGGCTCTACGACTACACCTCTCCCTGGAAGATCAGGGAGATCGTCAAGCGGTACTCGGACTTCATCACCTGGCCCGTCAAGATGGCCCCGGAATCCGCAGCCGACGACGCCGCGGGCACGGAGGCAGGTGCCGACGACGCCCCGCGCGAACCCGAGACCCTCAACTCGATGAAGGCCCTCTGGGCCCGCTCGCGCGACGAGGTCACGGACGACGAGTACCACGAGCTGTACAAGCACATCAGCCACGACTGGATCGCCCCGCTCGAAACCATCCGGCTGCAGGCGGAGGGCACTTTCGAGTACCAGGCACTGCTCTTCATCCCGTCGCACGCGCCCCAGGACCTGTTCATGCAGGGGTACAAGCGCGGCATCCAGCTCTATGTGAAGCGCGTCTTCATCATGGACGACTGCGAAGCGCTGATGCCGCCGTACCTGCGCTTCGTCAAGGGCGTCGTCGACGCTCAGGACCTGTCGCTCAACGTGTCGCGCGAGATCCTCCAGCAGGACCGCCAGATCCAGTTGATGCACCGGCGCCTGGCGAAGAAGGTGCTGTCGACGGTCAAGGACATGATGTCCGCCGATCCGGAGCGCTACGCCACGTTCTGGCGGGAGTTCGGCCGCGTCCTCAAGGAGGGGCTGCTGAGCGACTTCGAGAACCGCGACGCCATCCTCGGCGTCGCCTCCTTCGCCACGACCCACGACAAGGACGAGCCGACCACTCTGCGGCAGTACGTGGAGCGGATGAAGGACGGCCAGGAGCACATCTACTTCCTCACGGGCGAGTCCCGGCAGGCGATCGAGAACTCTCCGCACATGGAGGCGTTCCGGGCCAAGGGCGTCGAGGTGCTGCTGCTGACCGATCCCGTCGACGAGGTGTGGGTCGAGGCGGAGCCCGATTTCGACGGCAAGAAGCTGCGGTCCGTCGCCAAGGGCGAGGTCGACCTCGGCACCGAGGAGGAGAAGAAGGAGGCCGCGACCGAGCGCGAGAACCGGCAGCAGGAGTACGCGGATCTGCTCGCCTGGATGACGGACCGGCTGAGCGAGACCGTCAAGGAGGTACGGCTCTCCTCGCGCCTCACCGTCTCGCCCGCCTGCATCGTCTCGGACACGCACGATGTGACGCCGGCTCTGGAGAACATGTACCGCGCCATGGGCCAGCCCGTCCCCCAGGTGAAGCGCATCCTCGAACTCAACCCGGAGCACCCGCTGGTCAGCGGTCTCAACCGGGCACACACCGAACGCGGCGAGGATGCCGGCACCGGCCTGGAGGAAACGGCCGAACTCCTCCACGACCTGGCGCTGCTGGCCGAGGGCGGCGAACTGGGCGACCCGTCGCGCTTCGTCAGACTGATGGCCGACCGCCTTGAGCGCACCCTGTGAGCGAAGGCCGCAACATCTAGTCCCGGCGCCGCGCCCATACATCGGTGCGCGGCGCCGGGCCCTCCGACACAGGACGGACCTGCTGGATTTTGGCGACCAGCTCCACCTCGTACCCCGCTGCGTCCTCCAGATAGGCCACGATGTGCCCGTCCCCGCCCGCATGCGGGTAGCGGTCCGGGAAGAGCGGCCGCCAGCCGTGCTCCGGGGCCCTGGCCACCAGTGCGTCGAGAGTGGCCCGGTCCCTGACGTGGAACGCCAGGTGATTGAGCCCGGGGCGGCGGCGGTCGTGCGTCCCCCCGGTCAGGTCGGGTGACTGCTCGACCACCACATAGCTGTCGCCGCGCCGCCAGCTCCGCCCGTGTTCCCAGCGCTGGTAGGGGACATGGCCCAGCTCGCCGAGCAGCCAGCCCCACCCCTGCTCGGCCGCCGGCAGATCGGGCACCCACAGTTCGATGTGGTGCACCTCGCCGGTGCGGGCCCCGCCGGCCGGCAGCGGGACGGCGCGGCGGATGGCGTGCGGCTGGTACGCCACGGTGTCGCCGTCCTCGTGCCAGTGGATCAGGAAGCGCTCCCCCGCGCGGTAGCCATCGAGTCCCGCCCTGCAGTAGGCGACGATGTCGTCCGGAAGGGCGTCCAACGGGAACCACGCCAGCTCGGAGCACTTGTCCGGTTCGCGGTTGTACGGCGGGCGGGCGGGGTCGTACTCCGCCTCGAAGAACCAGCCGGTCCTGGGACTGCCGCCGGGGCCCCGGTGCTGCATGACCAGGGCGACCCGCAGCTCGTCCGGGCCGAGTTCGACACCGATCTCCTCGGCGGCCTCACGGATCATCGCCTCGCGGACGTCCTCACCGTCCTCTACATGTCCGGACGGGCCGTTGAACAGCCCGTCCGCGTAACCGGTATTGGCCCGGCGGGCGAGCAGGACGTCAGGGCCGCGGCGGAGGATCAGATGCACATCGACGACCTCGGTGTGCCGGTGCGGCGGTTCGGCGCGGGCCACCAGGGCGTAGCGCTCGTCGTCGACGTGCTTGCCCCACAGGGTCGGATCGTCGGAGAGCCGCTCGTGGTGGATGCGTTCGGTGAGCTCCGAGAGAAGTCCGGTCAGCCGCTCGGCGGAGAGGCCGACGCCGCCCCAGACGCCTTCGATCAGGATCAGCCGGCCGCCGGGCCGCAGCAGGGTGAACCAGTGGCGCAGAACTGCCGCCGGATCGGGCAGCAGAAACACGACATGTCTGGCCATGATCACATCGAACTGCTGCTTGCCTACCGGTGGTTGGGCCGCATCCCCGAGGAACACCCCGGTGCCCGTCCCGGCTAGCTTGGCCTGCGCCTGCTCCACCATGCGCGGCGACCGGTCGACGGCGGTGACCCGGTGCCCCTGCCCGGCGACGAGCAGCGCAAGGCTTCCGGTGCCGCATCCCAGGTCGAGTACCTCGGAGCGCTCGCCGGGCAGCCAGCTCTCCAGCCGCTGCGCCCAGGCGTGCCGGACCGCCGGGTCGAGCAGCCCGTGGTCGGGCTCCTCGTCGAAGGAGTCGGCTGCGGAATCCCAGTCGATCGTCGTCATGAGCCGATCGTGCCATCCGCCGCTGACAGAGTCGATCAGCCGGCCAGCCGCTTGCGGTAGTGGAAGCGGTCGTACACGCCGTCCACACGGCGCTCCACCAGCTCGTACCCGTAGCGCGGGTAGAGCTTCCGGTTCTCCCACATCAGGGCGTTGGTGTAGAGCCGGATCTCGGGGAGGCCGAGGCTGCGGGCGTGCGCGTCCACGTGGGCGAGCAGCCGTCGGCCGATTCCCCGTCCGGCCGCGTCCGGGTGGACGGCGACGGACTCCAGGAAGAGGTGGTCGTCGTGCGGTACGAGGACCAGGGCACCGATGACGTCCGGGACCCCTGTCACGTGCACCCGGCTCGCGGCGACGTCCGCCGCGTGGTCCGCACACATGGGTGCGGGGACGACGCCGATGCGCGCGATGTAGTGCCGGTAGGCGGCGTCGGTGACGGCCCGCACGGCGGGGACGTCGGCCCGGGTGGCGAGGCGGATCTTCTTGGAAGCTTCGGCGGTCATGGACGCACCGTACGGCCGGTTGCAGTACCCGTCACCTGGCCATCGGCGGTGCGGCCGCGCTGTTCGCCCCGGTCCGTCGCCGGGCCGCCACCGCGACCCGACGCGGACACCGAGAGGTAGTTCAGGCCCGCCCTAGCCGATGACCGAGGCACAGGTGGTCGGGGTGGCGCGCGCCGGGTCCAGGGCGTTCGCCACCTCGTGGTAGGCGATCCGGTCCACGGTCCCGATCGCCACATGCTCGGACAGGTCGACCGGGCACAGGTCCTGGAGGAGGACATTGCGTACGTTCGGCCCGTCCAGGTACTGGCTGGGGTACGGGGTCACGACCTCGTCGTACCTGGTCGCGATGACCGTGTAGCGCACTCCGGGCACGGTGTCACCGCCCGCATTGAGCCTGGTGATGAACGGGGATCCGGCCATCTGGTCGGCGAGACCGGGGGTGTTGGCGTTCAGCAGATCCTCGGCGCCCGGGAAGTACGGCAGCAGCTTCGTCAGGCCGAGGAGGGTGGTGCCGTGGTTGTCGGGCGCGAGCCCGATCAGGGCGTTCACCTTGGCGGCGCCGCCGAGGAACTTCAGGTAGTGGTTGGGCATCATGCCGCCCTGGGAGTGGCCGACGATGTCGGCCTTGGGCGCACCGGTGGCGGCGAGCACCTGGTCCACGAAGGTGGCGAGCTGGCCGGCCGATTTGTCGATCGGGCCGAGGCCGTTGAAGAACGGCACGCCCGGCAGTTGCCCGTAGTCGAGCGAGTAGACGCAGTAGCCCCGGTTGACCAGGTACGGGGCGAGGACGAGCCAGTTGTCGACCGAGTTCCCGAAAGTTCCGTGGACCAGGACGACGGGGCGGGGGTGGGCTGCGGAGGGCTTGCAGGAGTAGTCGTTCCAGCCACGGGAAGTGGCCGTGGTTGCGGTGGGAGTGGCTGCGGTCGCGGTCGCCGTGGGGACGGCGAGCGCTGCGAAGGCGAGGAGCAGTGCGGCGAGGGTTCTCCGCGCACGTGGGGCACGCGGCGCACGTGTCCAGGGCAGCATCGTGTGATCTCCTTGCGGCTCAAGGGAGTTGCGATGTCAATGCACCCTGCGGCCCGGACCACAAGTCTTCCCTGCTGACTTTCTGTGTACGCATGCCAAATTACGCGTGAGTAAGGTGGCGGGGGAAGTTATGCGTCGTTAAAAATTGACGCTACATCACCAATCCTGCCAAAGGCTTTCATGACGGAGCGTCAGATCGCGAGCCGCCCCGGCATCACGGCCCGCGGACCGAACCTGGCCCGCAGCCGGTCCGCCACCGCCTCGATCCGCAGCGCCCGCTCGTCCACCGGGTCGAACGACATTTGGTGCGCGGCCGCGCGCCGCGCACATCGGCGAGCGCCGCGTCGGGCGGGACCGCCTCGACCACCGGGGTGAACGCGCCGAGTAGGGCGAGCAGCCCGGCGTAACCGGCGCTGTCCGGGAGGCCGCCGCCGACCTTGCGGAACCGCAGATACAGGATTCGCGCCCTGCCTGGTAGGCGCCCTGATGGCCGCTGACCGAGCGGTGCCGGTCCTTCCACGCGGTGATCACCGGCTCGATCAACGACCACTGTTCGTCCGATAAGTCGCTCGGGTACGGCTTGCGTTCCTCACCCCGCCACCCCAACAGACCACGGACGGCGGACCAGCAGATTCCGTCCTCGCTCACACCATCAGGCGACCACAGAACAACTTAAAGAGTCACGAACCGCCCTCTCGGCAGGCGAACCGCCCACCTCGAAACCTCTCAAAGACCCGGACTGCTCATCACGTGCGCTCGGTACGGAGAGTCCTGGGATACTGGAGCACTGAGTCGGTGTGGTTGTTGTCCGTTAAGATCTCGATCTTCATGTACTGCATCCCAGAAAATACCCAGTACTGATTGGGCTCGCCTGGCAGGGGAATCGCTGCGTCGATCCCGGTGGAGAACCCTTCGAGCGAGCCAATGCTGCCCTTCCATCCGGCGGAAATGGACCCGTGCATCTGAGGTGTGCCTCCTACCTCCCCGCTGCCCTTCAGCTTGGTCAGGACGTACTTGTTGCCCGAGAATACCCAGACCTGGTTCGTATTACCTGGTACTGGAATCACCGAATCGATGCTGGTGAACCTATAGAAGGCATCGCCCCAGTCGCTGATGGCGTTGGGACCAGAAACCAGATTGTCCTTGTATCCCCCCTCGGCGGATACCTTAATACAAATGTACTGATCCTTGGAGAACACCCAGTAGTGATTGGACTTTCCCGGAACGCGCAGTACGGCGTCGATTCCCTCCCGGAACCCCTCTACCGTCCCAATGGTGTCGCCCCATGAGCCCAGCTTGGTGGTGCCCTTCAGAACCCAATCCACGGGATATTGTGCGGTGGAGGAAATGCTGACCCGGAGGTAGTCGGTGCCGGCGAACAGCCAGTAGTCGCGTGGTACATACGACTGCGGGCCGTCCGGCACCGGCACCTGCATGACCGCGTCGATCTTCTCTTTGCCGCTCGGCACTTCGAAGCGGGGCTTGCTGGGGTCGGCGGACGCGGAATTGCTGGGGTCGGCGGACGTGGACTTGTTGGAGTCGGCCCTACTCTGGACGCCCTTGGGCCACAGGACCCAGGAAAGCGTCCCGCCTCCGGCTGCGACCCCGGCGAAGGAGAGCGCGGCCAGCACACGGCGTCGACTCATTCTCAAAGCAGCCGGTTGAGCCTGAGAGCGTGCTGCTCGCAACGGGGGCTCCAGGGCGCGGTGTGGAAGCGCAGGACCCTCCCCGCCCGCGGCCGCACGTTTCTTGTTCTCGTCCGCGAGCTGCTGGTTGGTTGTGGTTGTGTCTTCTGCCTGCTCAGGCGCCTCGACTGCGGTCACCATGTCTTTCTGCGGTTGCGCGGGGAGGGGCTGGGCTGGGCGGCGCGCGAAGGCCACGTCGCCTTCCCCGGTGAACCTCAGCTGTGGGGCAATAACGGCGCCCGCGGTCACCCAGTCGTGCACCTGCTGGTAGACCTCGACGACGGTCAGGTGCTCGGCGGCCTTGCCAGGCTGTGCCGTGCGCAGGGCGCGCACGAGCTGGCCGGTAAACGGGCTGGGTTGGCCGGGGCTGTCCGCCGCCCGGGTGAGTTGGGTGGATCTGCTGCTGGAGAGGACATAGCGGCCCCGGCCCGAGAGGGGAGCCTCGGCGGCGGCGCCCTTGAACGCGCCGCTGTAGCAGCAGTCGAGAATGATGACCGTGCTGGACGCCGCCGAGCTGTCGACGATGTTGTTGATCTCGATGGCGCTCAGCGCCGTGGACCGCAGGGCGCTAGAACGGGTGTTCTTGGCGCACAAATAGAGAGTGCCGCGCTCGTCGAGCAGGCCGTGGCCGCTGTAGTACAGCAGCACTACGTCCCCGCGCTTGGCCTTGGTGAAAAGTTCATCTACCTCTTCCCGAACGTCCTGGATCCCGTGGTCGGGAAGAGTTTCGAGATCGGTGGAGTCGAACAGTCCTACCTGCGAATCTGTAAGCACCTGCCTAAGCTGCGCGATGTCATCCCGGGGGCCGTTGAGGGCGGGTAGGCCGTTCGGATCGCAGGGGAAGACGGCATTGCCGATCAGTAGGCCCCGATAACGTCGGCCTTCCGCCATCAGCTGTCCCCTGACCGGCTCTCAAGAGCCTTGGTGAGTGCCTGGAGGTCGATGTTGTCGCCGGTGACGTGGAGCTGCTGCTCGGCTCCTGTGCTGTCGGTCCAGGTCACGGTCAACGTCCGGGTCTTGTCCCGGGCCAGCCAGGCCTTGAAACACGCCACGGCTGCGGTCAGCGCCCCGGACGACCCCAACGCGAGCAATGTTGCCTCGACGGCGCCCTTATGGCCCGCCTCCGGCGCACCGCGCCGAATAACTGCCTCTACCTCTTCGCGCAGCGCCGCGTGCAAGGTCGCAACCTGGTCATGCCACGACTGATCCTCCGGATCGAACCGGGTGCTACCCGGCTGCAACGCCACTTCAAGCCCTGTGGTCATGACCTCCCCCTCACCTACGTTCAGTAGACACTGTATTGCTCGAGGTAGCCATCCCCACGCCAAATCGAAAGAAGAACGTCGCTACTCTGGCGGCGAGTTCACGATTCCAGCCTACGGGCCGAGCCGTACCGCCCGGGTACTACCAGGGCGCGAGCATTCTCAGCTGTTGGGCGTGATGAGATCGAACGTGTGGTTGGGGTGTGACCTGTAGTGACAAGCTGTTGTCTTTCCGATCGTGCGGTCGTTCTTGATCGAACAGGGTGCTGGATCGGGTGAGTTCGCCGCTGTGCGTGCATGAAGAAAGGGCCTCCTGGTAGCTCGCGGTTGTCGAAGCCAGAGCGACAGGGAGGCCCTTGTTGTTGCAGTCTTGCGTGGTCCCGCTCGTTCAGTCCAGCCCGTCCACCCCATGGTGTGACTGTCTCGCCCACAGGTTCGGGAACGCGTCCGATCAGCCGGACCGGGAGCCCTGTTAGATCACCCGATGGTTCAGCACCTCTTCAGCTTCCGCGAGCGCAGCCTGAACCCGCTCGAGCTCGGTCCGCAGCTCCTCGACCCGCACCGGAGCCGCCTTCTCACGGCTCTCGAGCACTGCCCGCAACGACGGCATCCGCCACCTCCACATCACAGGACGACCACGACGGCCTCACCCGCTCCTTGCCCAACCCGGCTGGCGGCCAGGCAAGTTTATCTCCGGCTCGGCCGCCCGCCGGAGGTGAGAAGACGACCGCTGTGAACTTCGCCGCGGTCATCTGCGCTGGACGGGGCCGGCGGCGCTCAGCGGTCAACGGCACCGGCCGTACCGGTCATACCGCGATGTGCCGACCGCCTGGACGAGTAAGCGCCTGGCGAGCAGGAGCACTCCGTGCGGCCTCGTACATCCGCGAGAGGCGATGCACAGCGCCGATTCACGGCATGCGCCATCCATCATGCCGAGGCCCGGTTGCGACAACAACCGCATCCCAAAGGCCAGTTCACTCCTTTCCCCAAGGCGCTTCAGCGCCTCAGTTGCTGCCCCAAGGCAGCCGTGGCGCTGTCACGATCGGACGAGGGTCGCCGGCCCCACCGAGCCAGGCCATCTTGCGGCAATACGATCGAGGACCGGTTCGAGTCGACGGGCGCTTTCCGTCTGCCGATCGAAGGTGAGCTGCTGACCGGAGAGCCGAACGGTCGTCAGCTCCTCGGCTCTCAGGGAAAGTGCTGTTACCCGTGCCCGCTGAAGCCCCAAGGCGTCGTGCAGTGCTTGTGCCGTGCCCGCCAGTACTGGAGTGTGAGCCGTGGGTTCTGGAAGCACTCGAGTCCGGGTGGTCGTAGACCGATCCGCGTAATGAACTGTGAGTGTAAGCGCGCGGGCCACCTGGCCGTCCGTTCTCAATTGCCTACCGATGTCAACAGCAAGTCCAAGTAGTGCGCCGCGACGTACGGATCCATCGACCTCATGCCTGTCGAATCGCGATTCAGCGCTGGTCGACTTGGGCGGAGCGTGCGGTACCACGCGTGTCCGGTCGATGCCACGGGCCCGTTCGTGCACAAGACGCCCCATCTTCGCACCCAGGATCCTCTGCAGGGTGGCCTCAGAAGTTCCTGCCACCTTGCCGATACTGTCCAACCCGTACTCACAGAGCACACGAGCCGTCTTCGGCCCCACTCCATACAGGACCGCTACTGGCTTTGGATTCAGGAAGCCGGATATTCCCTGTGCGGTATCCGTGATACAGCGAACGGCACCAGGCGGTCCTTGCTGCCCGGCCATCCTGGCGAGCATGGGATTGGGAGCCACACCGACAGCACAGTCAAGGCCGTACAACGCCAGCATGCGCACACGCACGAGTCGCGCAATCTCAACAGCGTCGCAATCGAAATAGCGAACGCTCCCTCTCACGTCCGCCAATGCGGCGTTGGGGGGAATGGACTCGACAACCGGAGTGATGTCGCCCAGGACCTGAAGGAGGGTCTCCCACGTTTCCCAAGGCGATCCTGGCGTCTGGATATAGATAATGGCCATCTCGATCACCCTGCGCTTCCAGGACTGGAGTGCCAGAACTTGCCGCCTCCCATGGAGTCACCGCCGGCGGGCCTGAGATCCGCCCATGGGTCCATTTCGACGCCGTTGGCCACTTGAATCGTTCGGCCAGGCTTTCTCGCCTCAGGGGCAGGGCGCTCCTGACGCTCCGCCAAACGGTCCGCCACAGCATCGAGACCTCCGGAACGGCGCAACTCCGCCAGTTCCATCAGATTCCACGCGGCAGATCCGACAACACTGAGCGAACGCGGCCCACGGCGTTGGACTTTCCCACGGACCAGCAACAGCCAACTGTGAAAGACCGTGTGAGCGCAGTCGGCCTGACTGTCGCTGAAGAAAGCCAGGTCTATCAGGCCAGTTGAGTCGTCGAGGGTGACGAAGATGATCCGCTGCGGCTCCCGCGCGGTCGCTTCCCCGTACGGACTTGACTTGGTGCGGTGAAGGACCGGCGGTGTCTGGGTGGCCGCCTTGGCGCCCGCGACCAGCACGGTATCCCCGTGCCGTGCCTCGCGCAGCCGCTTGGCGGAGACCGCGCCGAGCTCCTTCAGGAACGCATGGTGATCGCCCATCAGATGGCGGGAGACATCCATGCTCAGGACGCCGAGCTCGGCACTGAGGCGTTCGGCCTCGTTGAGGTCGGGCAGGCCGATGGTGCCGGTCCTGCGCCCCTCGCCGAGCGGGAGCTGCACGCCACCGGAGCCGGACCGCGCCCCGGTACCCCGCTGGGCACGGTGCAGTTCGGACAGATGCAGCAGCAGATCACGCCGGTTGGCACCGAACGCGTCCAACGCTCCGACCTGGGCCAGCCGTTCAGCGGTCGGCTTCCCCGGCCTGCCCCGCTGCCAGAAGTCCAGCAGCGAGGCGTAGGGCTGCCCGGCCTCGATCCGGGCGACCTCGGCCTCACTGATGCCATGGACGTCCGAGAGCGCGAGCCGCACCCCCCAGACCTCCCTCCCCCTCTCATCATCAGACACCAGTTCGATTTTATGGGCGGCTGCCGACCGGTTCACATCCAGCCCCAGCACCGGCACCCCGCGCCGCCGCGCATCCGCGAGCAGCAGCCGCTTCGGGTACATCCCCGGGTCATGGGTGAGCAGTCCGGCATAGAAGGCCGCCGGATGGTGCGCCTTGAGCCACGCCGACTGGTACGTCGGCACGGCGAAGGCGACCGCGTGCGCCTTGCAGAAGCCGTACGAGCCGAACGCCTCGATGATCTCCCAGGCGCGGGCGATCACTTCGGCGCTGTACTTCTTCGCTGCCGCCTGCTGCACGAACCAGACCCTGATCCGGCCCTGTGACTCGGGGTCGGAGAGCGCGCGCCGCACCCGGTCGGCCTCGTCCCGGCCGCAGCCGGTCATGATGTCGACCATCTCGATGATCTGCTCATGGAAGACGACCACTCCGTACGTCTCGCGCAGCGGCCCTTCCAGGTCGGGATGTGGATAGCGCACGGGCGCACGGCCGTGCCTGGCCTCGATGAACGGCCGCACCATGTCGGCGGCGACCGGCCCCGGCCGGAACAGCGAGATGTCGACCACCAGATCGTGGAAGGTGGCGGGCTGGAGCCTGCCGACCAGGTCGCGCTGACCCGGCGACTCGATCTGGAAGCAGCCCAGTGTCTCGGCACTCCTGATCAGCCGGTACGTCTCCGGGTCGCCCTGCGGAACGGCGTCCAGGTCCACCTCCTGCCCCGAGGCCCTCTTGATCTCCGTGACCGCGTGCGCCATCGCCGACTGCATCCGTACGCCCAGCACATCGAGCTTGAGCAGCCCGAGGTCCTCCACGTCCTCCTTGTCGAACTGCGCCATCGGGAAGCCCTCGCCACTGGTGGGCATGACGGGCGTACGGCGCAGCAGCGTGGCGTCCGAGAGGAGGACCCCGCACGGGTGCATGGCGATACCGCGCGGCAGGCCGTCCAGCGCCTCCACCAGTTCCCAGAGCCGCCCGTACTTCTCCTTCTCCGCCGCGACAGCCCGCAGTTCGGGCAGCTCTTCCATGGCCGCGCGGGCATCGCGGGCCCGGATGTGCGGGAAGGCCTTGGCGAGCCGGTCGGTCTCGGCCGGGTTCATGGACAGTGCCGCGCCGACGTCCCGGATGGCGTGGCGCACCCGGTAGGTCTCGGGCATGGCGACGGTCGCGACCCGCTCGGTGCCGAAGCGGCCGATGATCGCGCGGTAGACGTCGAGGCGGCGGGCCGATTCGACGTCGATGTCGATGTCGGGCAGTACGAAGCGGCGCTTGGAGAGGAAGCGTTCCATCAGCAGTCCGTGCTCGACCGGGTCGGCGTGCGCGATCCCGAGGAGATGGTTGACCAGGGAGCCCGCGCCGGAGCCCCGGGCAGCAACCCGTACCTTCATCGCCCTTACATCATCAACGACTTGAGCAACCGTCAGAAAATAGGAGGCGAAACCGTGGTAGGCGATGATGTCCAGCTCCTGGTGCATCCGCTCCCAGTAGTCGCGCCTGCGGTCGTAGCCGCGCAGCACCATTCCGGCGGCGGCGCGGGAGGCCAGTACCCGCTGGGCGGTGCGCCGCCCGGCGCCGACGAGATGTGGTTCGGGGAAGTGGACGGTGCCGAGGCCGAGGTCGCCCTCGGGGTCGACGACGCAGGCGCCGGCGGTGCGCCGGGTCTCCGCGAGCAGCCGCGCTCCGCCGTCCCGGCCGAGCCCGGCGGCGGAAGCGATCCACTCGGCGGTCTCCGCCATCGCGCGGGCATCCTTCAGCCAGCGCTCGCCGCTGTCGAGCGGGGCGCGACGGGGGTCGACGGGGACCAGCCTGCGGGCCGCGTCGAGCACATCGGCGACCGGGCCCTGCCCGGGGTCGGCATACCGGACGGCATTGGTCAGCACGGCCCGTACCCCCTGCTCGGCGGCGAAGCCGACGGTACGGGCGGCGAGCCGCAGCGATCCGGGTCCGGTGCCTTCGCGTCCGTGATGGACGGCTTCGAGGCGCAGGTCGTCGCCGTAGATCTGCCGCCAGGGCGCGAGCAGCACGGCGGCCCGGTCCGGGCGGCCGGCGGCCAGCGCCCTGCCGACGTCGGAGGCGGGGCCGAGCAGCACGGTGAGCCCCTCGGCGGGCAGCTCGGACCGGCCGACCAGGGGATGCCCGGCACCGGCGGGCGCGGGGGCATGGGCGGCGGTGACGAGACGGCACAGCTCCGCCCAGCCCTGCGCACCGTCCCGGGCGAGGAAGGTGACCCGGGGTGCGGATTCATCGACGAAGGCACCGCCACGGACCGGGGTGCGCAGCCGATGCGTACCCCCGTCCTTTCTCGTATGCTCCGCCGCCGCAGGGCCCACCGCGAGCTCCGCCCCGAAGAGCGGCCGCACCCCGGCCCTCTCGCAGGCCTTGGCGAAGCGGACCGCACCCGCGAGCGTGTCGCGATCAGTCAGCGCGAGAGCGCCCATCCCCCGCTCCGCGGCGCGCTCCGCCAGCCGCTCCGGGTGCGAGGCCCCGTACCGCAGGGAGAACCCGGAAACGGTATGCAGATGCGTGAACCCTGGCATCTGCACCTCCTGGACCGATCCGCACTCACCACCCCTCCCTCTCCACCATAGACCAATTTTCGAACATTCATACGATACCCGGAGTGCGGGGCACACCTCCGGCCCCGGGCCAGCGATCCGGTCAGCGCACCGAGGGCCGCGGTCCTCCCGCCTCGCGGCCGGACAGCGGCCCGTCAGCCCATTTCCTATGGCTATCGGCCGGGGCGTTCCGCGCTGGATGCAGTCGAGGTGTCCCGTGGGACCTGATCGTCAAAGCGGTAGGGGCGAACACCGACCTCCCATGGGTGGTGCTGTACGTGCGGCGGTGGCTCAATGCCCCGTTGCAACTGCCCATGGAACCCTGCAGCAGCGCGACCGCGGAACTCCTCGAGGTTGGGGCGTTCGGCGTCCAACAAGGCGTTTCTCGCCTTCAACTGGTTGGCTAGTCTGCTGATATGGGGATCGTCGAGCGGCTGGTGCCGGATGAGATGGACTGGCTTATCGGCCTGAAGCGTTCTGGGGTGCTGGAAGTGCACACCGGCCCTGAGGAAGTGCTGGGATGCCGAACCACCCCTTGGGAAGAGGTAGCCGAGGGGCTTCTCGCCGCCGATGCGGGTCGGTGATTCGGTTCATGTGGTCGGCGCGGGACGGTCTCTTCGCAGGACACGCATTGGTTCTTTCTGTCCTTGCGGCGGTCTCCGTGCTGGTCGTGCTCCATCTCCTGGCCGTGCGCCGAACCGCTGGGCCCTCCCTCGTGGGAGCGGTCATCGCCACGCTGACCGCCGCCGGAGTCGCCGCTGCCCGCGGTGAGCCGCTGCACTATGTGACAGGGGTCGTGCTGATGGCCGGCGGCGGGGTGGCGATCGCCTGGGCGACGGGCCGGTCACGCCGACACAGGCTGGCCCATCGTTCCGCGCGGGCCGACTACGAGGCCGGCACCGTGGCAGTCCCCCTGTTCGCGGCGCTCGCCGAACGGGACCGGCTGGCGGCAGAGCTGCACGATGTGGCCGCGCACCGGCTGACCGGGGTTGTGGTGTCCGCGGGCGCTGCGCTCCGGCTCGCCGACCAGGAACAGACCGGTGCTGCTCTGCAGCACGCCGGCGAGGCGGGCCGGCAGGCCGTTTGCGAGCTGGAGCGTCTCACCGGGCTGGGCGAGTACGCGGCCCTCGCCACCTTCGCCGATATCGACGCGCTGGCTGCCGCGCACGCAGTGACCTACCGGCGCACGGTGGACATGGCGCCGGCGAGCAGTACGGAGGCGGCATACCGGGTTGTCCGAGAGGCTTTGACCAACGCAGCCCGGTACGCAGGGGGCGCGGTGGTGCGTGTCCAGGTCGAGGGGGCCTTTGACCGGGATGAGCCCCCGGGAGTCAGCAGGGCGGCCTTTGGCGATCCCCTGCTCATCGTCACCATCACGGACGACGGCGGTACGGCTGTCGAGCCGGGCCTCGGGACCGGTCACGGCCTCGCGGGGCTGGTGGCCACGGTCACCGCGGCGGGCGGGACGCTCTCTGCTGGACCGGTGGGGCAGGACAGCCAAGGGGGTGCCGGCTGGACCGTTCGGGCTCAACTGCCCGCGGCGGCAGCACCTCACATCCGCCGGTGGCCCCTCTGGCGCGGGATGATTGCGCTCGACTATGCGCTGGTGGTCCTGGCGATCGCGCTCTCGCTCGGTGCGAGCCTGCTGTCAGCCGATGTACCGGATTCCTTCGGCGGCGTACTGCCTGCGGTGCCGACGGTCGTGCTGTCGGGCCTGCACGCCGTGCCGCTGGGCTGGCGCTCGCGTGCACCCGGACGCGCGCTCGCGGCGGTGCTGCTGGCCCTGGTGCTGTGGTGGGCCTGCGATCGGGCCGGCTGGACACAGCCGCCGGTGAGCGACATCTTCCTGGTGTACGGGTGGGTCGAGCTGACGCTCGCATACAGCGCCGGGGTGTATCTGCCGTTGCGGCGGGGCCTGTTCGCGCCGCTCGCCGTCGCCGCCGTGGGTGGCCTCGCACTGGCGAGCGGCAGGGGTATCACCGGCAGCCGTGTGGCGGCCTGGGTCGTGCTGACGTGCATGCTGGCCCTCCCAGCCTTCGCCGTCTGGTCGTGGGGGCGCCGGACCGCCCGGCGTCGTGACCGGCTGCGGGCTGCCGACGCCCGGCGGCGGGTACTGCTCGATGGGGACGCCGACGCCGCGGTGCACGAGCAGCGTCTGCGGTTCGCCACCGGGCTGCGGGGCACGGCGCTCCGGCACGCGCAGGCGGTGGTCGCTGCAGCCGAGGCGGGGAACCTGCGGACCGTACGGGAGGAAGCCCGTGCTGGTCTCATCGCTCTGCGGGGGCTGCTGTCCGGGTTACGCGGACGGGACAGCAACGACGGGAGGGACGGGGAAGACGCCCCGCCCCCTACTACTTCCGGGATCGCCGCACTGGCCAGGCGGTACGGCGGCGCCGTCCAATACATCGGCCCACGCCGTCCGCTGCCCGCTGTCGTGGAGGTCTTCGCATACCGGATCGCCTCCACGCTCATGGCCGTGGGCGTGACTCTCACCGTGCGCAGAGTCCACGACGGGGTAGAGGTCTCCGGTCCAGCACCCGCCGTTCCGGGGGTGGAGCGGCAGCTACGCGCAATTGCGGACGCCGCCGGCGGTACCCTCTCGACGACCGACCGCGGTGCGGTACGAGTGTGGCTGCCGGAGGTCTTCCCATGGTGATCAGAGTGACCGTCGCGGACGACCAGGCCGTCGTACGGGCCGGGATCGCGGCGATTCTCGACGCAGAACCCGACCTATGCGTTGTCGGGCAGGCGGCAGACGGCGACACGGCGGTCGAACTCGCTCTGTCGTCGCGGCCAGACGTCGCGCTGATGGACATCCGGATGCCGGGAATCGGGGGCCTCGCGGCGACCGCAAGGATCACCGAACGGAGCCCTGCAACCCGTGTACTGGTGCTCACCACCTTCGATCTCGACGAGTATCTGTTCGCCGCGCTGCGCGCCGGAGCCGCCGGTTTCCTGCTCAAGGACGCCGAACCGGAGCGGGTAATCGACGCGGTGCGGGTGATCTACGGGGGAGCCGCGCTGCTGGATCCGGCGGTGACCCGCAGACTGATCGACCGGTTCACCGACACGCCCGGCCCACTCGACACGGCACGGCTCGATCGGCTCACTCCGCGCGAGACCGAGGTCCTCCGGCAGGTCGCGCGTGGGCTGTCCAATTCGGAAATCGCGGCAGTGCTGGGTGTGAGCCCGCCCACCGTGAAGGACCACGTCTCCGTCCTCCTCGGCAAGCTCGGCGTACGCGACCGGGTGCAGGCGACGATCGCCGCATACGAGACGGGTCTGATCCGCCCCGGCAGCCGCTGACACCCCCGCCGCGGGGCGGGGGTGTCACCCCGCCGTAGGGCGGTCGGCGCATGCTGCCGGACCGTCCCGGAGCTGGACGGATTACTCGCGCCGTCTCCCTAGGCTCGAACGCATGTCACACACACTTCCCCGCCGTATCACTGGCGGTGCCCTTCTGCTCCTGGCGGTACCACTGACCCCTGTCGTCGCAACGGCCGGTTTCCTCGCCACAGCGTTCGTCACCACGAGCGTGCCAGCCCTGGCCCTCGCCGCTCTCGCCTCCGGCGCTCTGGCCGGCGGGCTGCTGGGCCGCGCGGCGTTCGCCCTGCTCGGCCTCGAACGCCGCCCGGGCCGGCGGGCGACCGCGTTCCTCGCGATCGGCCTGACCGTGGCCGTCACTGTCCTCGCCAGTGTCACCATTTTCCGTCCGATGCCCACCACCACGGCAGCCCCCGCCCCACCTGGCGTCAAATTCTGGAATCTGCCGACTGGATCGCGCATCGCCTATGTCCACGCCTCCGCCGCCGGTAAGGCCAGGCCGACACCGGTGATCTTCCTGCACGGCGGGCCGGGCACGCCCGGCGATGGCATCCCCACCGGCGGCCGTGAACTCGCGGCGGACGGCTTCGACGTCTACTCCTACGACCAGCTCGGCGCCGGCCGGTCCACCAGACTGCGGGACATTACCGGGTACACCGTCGCCCGCCAGGTCGCCGATCTCGAAGCGATCCGGCGCACGCTCGGCGCTGACCGGATCATCCTCGTCGGCCAGTCATGGGGAGGGTCACTTGCCGCCCAGTACCTGGCGGCCCACAGCAAGCACGTGGCCAAAGCAGTGTTCACCTCGCCAGGCGCGCTGTGGGGCCGCGAATACCCCGGCTCCGCAGCCGGGGAACCCTGGAACCGGCTCGCCCCCGCCCAAAAGGCACGGCTCGACCGGCTGAACAGCACACCCCGGCTGCTCGCGGCGAGCCTGCTGCTTCAAGTCAACCCCGGCACCGCGCACGCGCTGGTCGGCGACCGCGAGGTCGACCACTGGCTGCACGAAGTCGCCCTGCAGGGAAAGGACAGCACCTCGTGCACGGGCGCGCCGCCCGCCAAGCCGCACAACAATCCCCAGGGCTTCTACAGCAACCAGATGACCCGCAAGGACTTTGAGCAGCTCCCCGACCCTCGGCCGAGTCTGCGCACCGCGCACGTCCCCTCTCTGATCATGCGAGGGGAATGCGACTTCATCAAACCCGTCGTGACCGCTGAGTACCAGCGCACCCTCCCGGACTCCAAGTTCGTGACCGTCAAGGGAGCCGGTCACTCCGTCTCACGCGGGCAGCCACGCCTCTACACCGCGTTGCTGCGAGCCTTCCTCCTGGATAAACCGCTGCCGGTGGGCACCGACTGAAGCCGCCGCTTGTAAATCTTGGAGATCACCGCCGAGCCGGGCGACCTGCTGCTGCTGCCCAAGCGGGGCGAGCGCGTCTACCAGGAGCTGTGGCTGCCCATGCAGCAGAGCCTCCGCCCCAAGAACCTCGAACTGCTCGTCTGGCTGGACCTGATCGTGCGCGGCCATCACAAGACGAAGCAGAGCGAGATCTACCGGGAGCAGCGGTTCGGTGCCGGTCACGCCCGGCCGATACCCAAGGCGGTTTTCGTGTCCTGGCCTGCCCAGCCCTGCGGGGTGCGCCACAGGACGTGGACGCCGAAGACGTCGTGGACGGTGGCGGCCGACCAGTCCTCGGCCGGGGGCCCGGCCAGGACGAGGCAGAGGCGGTCGGCGGGCGTGGGCAGGGTGTGGTTGATCTCCAGAAGGCGGACCGCTCCCGCACGCAGGTCGGCGTAGGTGGCGAGGCCGGCACCCAGTACTTCGTACAGCAGGTGACCGTCCTCGGTCACGCAGTCCACGTCGGCGAACGAGGAGTCGGACTTCGGCTGCCGGTCCGCTCGCAGGAGGGCCGCCATCAGTTCGAAGCGAACCGCCTCATGGGTCTTGCAGGTGCGGTCCGCTGCGGCCGAGGCCTCCAGGACGTGGAGGAGGCCCGCGCTCGGATCTGCCTTCTCCGGTGCGGATGGGGCGGCTGCGGTGGTGGTCATGGGTTCGGCTTCCTTCGGCTCGGACTGCCCGGACGTCTCGCGTGCCCCGAGCTGTGCGGACGGGGCGGGTGTTGCGGACGGCGCGGGTGTTGGTGTTGCGGACGGCGCGGGTGTTGCGGACCCGTGCGCGGAAACTGCGCTGCCCTGCTCGTTCTCCGTCACCGGGTCAGCTGCGGCGCCGATGCGCCGCTCGATGGTCCGCCGCGCCTGGGCCAGGTCTTCGGCCCAGCCGCTGCGCTCCAGCTCGGCCCGGAACCGGTCCAGATCCGGCGTCCCGGAGGCCATCGCCCGGTTGGCGTTGACCGCCAGATCCCGCAGCAGGTTCAGCCGGGCCCTGTCCGGGGATCCGAGTACGCGCCAGACATCCAGCCAGTCGTGCTGGTCCAGGCGCAGGCAGCGGTTGGCCATGCCCTTCAGCTCCGAGAGCCGGGCGCGGAAGTCGTCCGGGGCGTTCCCGCCGGCCAGTTCCTCGACAACGCCGAGCGCTTCCGCGTACCGCGGAGCCATGGTGGGCGAGATGGGCCGGCGGCCTCGTTCGTCGACCGTGACGAAGCTGACGCTGGACGCGTGGCGCAGCACCCAGGCGTCCAGTTCCGCCCCTCGGGCCGGGGGCGTGGAGCCGTGGCGCACGGCCATGAGCAGCGGACGGTGGGTGGTGGGCGAGACGGCCTCGACCTTGTAGTTGCCGCCGGTGGTGTGGCCGATCACCCGGACCCGGATGTCGGTGCCGATCTCCGGGATGTCTCCCGCCGCCTCCGGTACGGAGTCGGTGTCCATGCCGATGCCGGGAAACGACTGCTCCGGGCTGTCGGCCGTGTCCGTCAGGGCCTTTGGGAGTGGGGCGGTGTGCAGGACGGTCAGGCTCTGGGTGCTGCGGGTCAGCGCGATGTAGAGCTGGCGCAGGCCGGACGGGCCGCGGTCGGCGATGGTGGCGGGCTCGACGACGAGGACATGGTCGTACTCCATGCCCTTGGCCTGGGCAGCGGCCAGAACGGTCACGGCCCGGCGCCCCTCTTCCGTCAGGCCGTGGGCCGCGTCCAGGTGGCGGCCGATCTCGTCGAGCCAGCCGGAGTCGTCGGGGACGATGACGGCCACGGAACGCAGCGTGCGCCCGTCGCTGCTGCCGACGAGGCGGACGGCCTGGTCGACGGTGTCGCCGAGCAGCTTCCACGGCTCGGTCGCGATCGTCCGTACGGCGTCGGCACCTGCCTCGCGCACGGCCCGCGGATAGGGCAGCGAGGGTGCGACCGTACGGGCCAGAGGGGCGACGAACTCCATGATCTCGGCGGGTACGCGGTAGCTCGTGGTCAGCTCTGCGACGCGCCAGTCGCCGTGGTCCGACAGGAGTACGCCCAGGCGGTCCCACCCGGCGTACGGATACGGGCCGGTGGCCTGTGCGAGGTCACCGAGAACGGTCATCGAGCCGCCCCGCGCGACGCGGCGGCGCAGGGCGCGGGCCTGCATCGGGGTCAGGTCCTGGGCCTCGTCGGCGACGATGTGCCCATAGCGCCGCGGGTTCTCGCCCGTGACGAGGTACCGGAGTTCCTCCAGGCAGACCCGGTCGTCCAGGGTCCAGGGGTCGTCCTCGGCCTTGTCGGCGCGCGGGCGGTGCAGAGCGGCCTGCTCCTCCTCGTCGAGGATGCCGTCGGCGCAGGCGCGCAGGAGGTCCGGCGAGTCGTAGAGGCTGCGCAGGGCTTCCCTGGCGCCGGGCGAGGGCCAGACACGTTCGAGAAGGCGCTCCACCCGTCGGTTGCGTTCCAGGCTGCGGCGGATCGTGCCGTCCGCACCTCGACGCGGGGCGAGAGCGGTGAGTTCCCGAAGGAGCCGGTCGACAAGCAGGCTGCGGAAGCGGTCGCGGCGCTCGCGGTAGGCGCCGTCGCCGTCACGCGCCTCGTCGAAAAGGGCGCGGATCTCCGAGCGCGGAACGCGCAGGGTCGTGCTGCCCGCGGTGACGGTGAACGCGGGTTCGTCACCCTCGAAGGAGGGCGGGGCGAGCTGGCTGTCGAGGACCTCGGGGCGGCACTCGTGCTCGACGCGGCGCCGCAGGACGGCCGCCATGCGCTCGTCGGACTTCACCAGCCGTGCCCGCGGAGTGTCGGTGCCGAGGATCTCGCCGTCCCACAGGCGGGAGAGCTGGACGGCGTTGACGTCGCGGGTGCCGAGCGTGGGCAGGACCTGGCCGACGTAGTCGAGGAACCGCTGATGCGGTCCGATGACGAGGATGTCCTGGGCCTTGAAGTGGTTGTTGTTGACGAGCCAGGTCACACGGTGCAGACCGACGGCGGACTTACCCGTGCCCGGACCGCCCTGCACGACGAGGATGTCGGACGGGGAACCCGTGACCAGGTCCATCTGGTCACGGCGGATGGTCTCGACGATGTCCCGCATGCGGCCGCTGCGCGAGCGCTGCAGTTCCCGGAGCAGGAAGTCGTCCGGCTGGAGGGGCTTGCGGCGCTGCAACCGGGCGATGTCGGCGGGCGTGCGCGCGGATGTCCGCTCCTCACGCTCGGCGGTGCCCGGCCGCTCTGCCTCCGGGGCCCCGGGCAAGGACCCGGCGTCATCGGCGGGAGCGGGCCCGTCCGTGGCCGGCCTCGGTGTCGGCACACCGTCGAGTGCGGGAACGGCGGTGTCAGGAACGGGAGTCGGCACCGGGGCGGCCGTCTCCAGGGCGGAGGCCGCCTGGGCGATGTCGTCGACGTAGTCCTCGACGGTGCGCTGCACACAACGCAGTTGCCGCCGCAGAGCGACATCGCCCGGTGCGTGCGGTTCCGCCTCGAACCACTTCTTCGCCAGCGGACTGCTCCACAGCACCACGACGGTGTCACGGGTCTCGACATCGGAGACAGCACGTCGGCCGACGTACCAGGGCCGGGGCTCACCGCCCGGCTCCTCCGGCGCGTCGACGCGGGCGACGACCAGCGACTCACCGCCGAGTCCGTCGTACGCCGCGGCCCGTTCCTCGGCATCGAGCCGGTTGGCGATACCGTCCTTGCCGCTGGCGGAGGCCGTCGCGGCCGACGTCCCGGTCATCTCGGCGAGCCGCGCGGTGTAGCAGTCGTACGCGCGGTCCACGGCGTCCTGCTCACCGGCGATGACCTGGTCGCGTGTGACGGTGTTCATCTGCTGTCCCTCCCTGGCTGCGCCCGGCGGAGCGCCGCTGCGGACGTACGCCCGCACCCCGTCGACATAACTATCAGATTTCGTTCAATGACCTTCAGTCAGGACGACCTGCCGTACCGGACGTTCCCTCATCCACTACGCCAGCACCGGGCCACGCCCCAGCACCTCAGCCATCGACTCAGTTCACAACTCATCTGTCTGATTTCGGCCATGGGCAGAGCTGACCGCTCGGCTTTCCCCGGCAACATGACCCCTGGTTCACCGTCACTCGCCAGGCACGCCAGGTCTACCGAGGGCGGCCCGCGCCGCCCTCGAACGCCCTTGTCCGTCGCCGACTCGCCCCACGAGCCTGAGATACGCGCGAGAACGCGCCCGTCAGAGGCACGGTCGGCCTTTGGCCGGATCGGGGCTTCGCTGCGGCGCTTGCCGCCCTTGCCTCCGCCCGCCTCGGCTTCGCGGCCGAAGGTGCGCGACGTGCGCACGGAGATCGTCACCGCCGCGGCCGGCTCGTAGCCGACGGTCTCACCACTACCTGAGGGGTGAGGACCGCCCCTGTCCGGTAGTCGTCGCTGTCGCCAACCTCCACCCGGCCTCCGCCCCGGCGACTTTAAGTCCAACGCACAGTGCCCATGAGCGGTTTGATGGGCCATCATCGAATCGGGCGGCAAAAGTCGGGTACGCGGTGCCCGCACCATACGGAGGAGGCGCGGAGTGCGTAATCGGGTGCGCGCAACGGACGGGCGGCATCTGGTGGTGGAGCGTCTGGGGGATCCCTGCGGCAGACCGGTCTTTCTGCTGCACGGAATGCCCGGCAGCAGGCTCGGTCCGGCTCCGCGCGGCATGGTGCTGTACCAGCGCAAGACACAGCTGATCGCCTATGACCGGCCGGGCTACGGCGACTCCGACCGGCTGCCGGGCCGCTGTGTCGCCGACGTCGTTCAGGACGTACGGGCCATCGCGGACCACCTGGGGCTTGAGCGGTTCGCCGTGGTGGGCCGATCCGGTGGCGCTCCGCACGCCCTGGCCTGCGCCGCGCTGATGCCCGAGCGGGTCACCCGTACCGCCGCACTGGTCGGGCTGGCTCCCTGGGGCGCCGACGGCCTCGACTGGTTCGACGGGATGACCGCCTCCAATGTACTGGCGTACTCCACCGCGGCGGCCGATCCGGACGGGCTCGCGGAGTCGTTCATCTCGCGGTCGGCGGTGATCAGGAAGAATCCGGTCAGGCTCATCGACGATCTGCGCCGGGAGCTGACCGACTCCGACCGGATGGTGGTCAATGACGCAGGGGTCCGCACCATGCTGCTGCGCAACTACCGTGAGGGGCTGCGCACTTCGGCATGGGGCTGGATCGACGACGCGATCGCGTTCAGCCGTCCATGGGGGTTCGACCCTGCGGACATCACGGGTCCGGTGATGCTGTGGCACGGCGAGAAGGATGTGTTCTCGCCGGTGGGCCACTCCCGTTGGCTGGCCGAGCGCATCCCGAACTCCACCGTCGTGGTGGAACCTGCGGCCGCGCACTTCGACGCGCTGCACGTGTTGCCCACGATCCTCAACTGGCTGCTGGAGCCGGCTGCCTGCTGAGATCCTGTCGGGTGACCTCTGACCAGGCGGGACAGGAGGAGGCAGGGAGAGGCAGGGAGGAACCGGGAGCGTCCGGTGGCGGCCGGACGCTCCTGCGGCTCATACCGCCGTCGGTTCCAGTTCGCGCTCGAACCGGCGCTCGTCCCGGGCGATCCCGGTCATCGGGTGGTCGTCACCGAGCTGCCGCGACAGTTCGTCGACCGTCTCCGCCCTCAGCCGCGTCGCCTCGTCCTTGCGCCCCATCGCGTCGAGCGTGACCGCCGTGTTCGACACCATGGCCAGGGTCTCCGGGTGGTGCGCCCCGAGGACGTGCCTGAGCTGTCCGGCCACCTTCCGTTCGGTCTCCAGCACGAGTTCGAGATCGCCCCGTGCGGCCGTCGCATTGGCCAGATTCATCACACAGAAAAGGGTGTTGGGGTGCTCGTGCCCGTACACCTCCCGCATCGACGCGACCACCCGGGTCAGCACCCGCTCCGACTCATCCACCGCGCCGGCCCCCAGCTGGTAGACGCCGAGGTTGTTCAGGGCTGCCAGGGTGTACGGGTGTTTCTCCCCCGGCACCTTCATGTACTGGTCGACGACCTCCTGCGCAGTGTCCCTGGCCTCGGTCGCCTCGCCCGCCGCGAACAGGTCGGCCGCCAGATTGAGGTCACAGGCCAGCCATTCCGGGTTGGCGGAGGTGTACTTGGCCCGGTACCGGGCGCGGGTCGCCACCGTGAGCCTGCGGGCGTCCTCCAGTCTGCCCGCCCTGCGCAGCGACACCGCCAGGCTCTTCGCCGCACTCAGCGTGCCGGGGAAGGCCCGGCCGAGCGTGGCCTTGTAACTGTCGTACGTGCGGCTGAGGATGGAGACGGAGTCCTCGTACCGCCCGACGTCACGCAGGTCACGGGCCAGGTTCATGGCCGAGGAGAGGCTGTACGGGTGTTCCGCGCCGAGCACCTCGACCCGCCGGTCGAAGACGTCCTGGTCGATCTCCCTGGCCTTGGCGTACTGACCGATGGACCGCAGGGTGAACGCCAGGTTGTTGGCCGCTGCCAGGGTCCTCGGGTGCGAATCGTGGAAGATCTGATTGAACCCGTCGGTGGCTTCGGTCGCCAGCTCGATCGCCCTGGTGTACTCACCGAGCGTGCCGAGGTCCGTCGCCAGGCTGCTCGTGCTCATGTAGGTGTGCGGATGCTCCGGGCCCAGGACTTCCCGCTGTGTCGCCAGGGTGATCTCGTCGAGCTCTCTGGCCTCCACGTAACGGCCGCGCGAGCGGTAGATGTTGGAGAGGTGGAAGCAGAGGTAGAGGTACTGGATGTCGCGCTCCCCCAGTGTCTCCTTCCAGATGGCGCGCAGCTCCTCGCAGAGGGAGGCGGCGGTCCTGAAATCGCCTCGCTTCCAGAGGTAGCGAACCCGGTCGATCAACAGCCTGCGGGCCTCGGGCTCCTTGCAGTTGCGAGCGTCGGACGGGCCGAGGTGCGGCCAGATGGTGGCGAACTGCGGCCAGGTCGAGGGGTTGTCGATCGGCTCGTCGTCATCGGGCCGGGCGCCCGCCAGAATGCGGTGGACGGCATGCCGGGCGTCCTGCTGCTCCTCCTCGCTGAGCTGTGCCCGGATGACGGCCTGGACGAGACGGTGCACCTGGATGGAGTTGGAGACCTGGTCGACCTTGGCGAGGGCGAACCGCCCGATCTCCCGGATGACCCGGCCCAGCACCAGCTTCTCCTGGAGCGAGGCGTCGTACGGCTTCAGCGCCTCGATCATCTCCTTGCTGTACAGGAGGTTCCCGGAGATCGGCTCGGGGGCGAAGAAGGCGCAGAGCTGCAGCAGCCGCACCGCGGCGGGCGAGCGCTCCTTGAGCCGTTCGATGGAGATGTTCCAGGTCGCGGCGACCGGCTCCGGGTAGCCTGCCGGCTGGTTGAGCGCCAGGACCTCGGGGGCCTGCTGGGCCAGTTGTTCCAGATAGGTGTCGATCGGGGTGGCGGTCTCCGCGATCCAGGCCGCCGCCTGCTCGACGGCGAGCGGCAGGTCACCGACCGCGGTGGCCACCTGGGCGGCGTCCTCGTCGCTCAGCCCCGGGGCCCGGCGCTGAAGGTGTTCGATGGACTCCTCGCGGAGGAAGACGTCGACCGGCAGTGCGTCGCCGTGCTGGGACCAGGCCTGGTTACGGGAGGTGACCAGGATGTGGCCGGAGCCGCCCTGCGGGAAGTAGCGCCTGAGCCGTTCGGGGTCGTCGGCGTTGTCGAAGACCAGCAGCCAGCGGTCCGAGGGCACGCCGCGCCGCAGCAGGTCCACGGCCTCCTGGGAGGCGGCCGCCATGTCGTCGCCGCCCTGGGCGCCGAGCCGGACGGCGAGCTCGGCGAGCCCGGCCACCACATCGTCGGTCTGCTCGGAGGAAATCCACCAGACCAGGTCGTAGTCGGCCATGAAGCGGTGCACGTACTCCAGGGCGACCTGGGTCTTGCCGACGCCGCCGAGTCCGTACAGGGTCTGCGGCTGCGGCAGCACGACGGCCATTCCGCCGCCGAGCTGGTCGCGCATCCGCTCCAGGACCAGCGAGCGGCCGGTGAAGCCGGGGTTGCGCGGCGGTGCGTTCCAGATCCTGGGGACGGTACCGGGGAAGCGCGGTCCGGGCGACACACCGTCGGTGAGCTGTACGGGCCGGTCCAGGGCACGCAACAGGGCGGCGGTGGCATGCACCTCATCGAGCCGGAAGAGATCCACGGGGTTGCGGTCGATGTGGGCCGCGGACAGCCGTACGTCGCCGACCCTGAGCGGCAGCAGATGGCGCCGGCCACCGCCGGGGTCCTCCGCCACGGCCCGGTCCCAGAGGTTCACCGCCCGCTGCGACTTGAGGTAGGCGCTGGAGAGCAGCACCACGGTACGGGCCGCGTTCTCCGCGGCGGTGGCCGCCGGTTCCGGGGTCTCCCGCTCGGCGGACACATCGCGCGGTACGACGCGGAACCCGGCCCGGGTGAGCACGGATTCGATCCAGTCGGCCCACATCCGGTTCTCCGCCACATAGCTGAGGAAGAGATCGGCGGGCAGCGCGGGCCTGCGCCGGGTGAACGCGTCACGGATGCGCAGCCGTACCTCTTCGCCGACCGGTGGCATCGAGGTGATCTGCTGGTTGGTGATGACGGAGGTGAGCCGCTCGAAGGCGGAGAGCAGTGAGTTGGTGAGACCGGCCTCGTCGCCGAAGGTGGCGAGGGTCTCCTCGTAGGCGTAGTAGGGGCGGTACGGAATCTCCACCGCGCCCCAGTAGGCGGTGAGTTCATCACCGGACAGGTCGCGCGGCAGCCGGTCGAACTTCAGCCGGGCCAGCGCCCGTCCGGCGTCGGCCTTCTCCTTCTCGCCCTCGTCGATGCGCATCGGGACGGGGAAGATGGAAATGGGGCGGCCGGTGTAGCGCTCGGAGATCTGCCGGGCGACGGAGGCGGCGCCGTCGATGGACTGGTCACTGAGGGTGAAGCAGTCGACGAGGACGTCGGGCAGATGGACGGTGCAGATGTCGGCGATGTCGCTGAGGCCCGTCCGGCTGTCGATGAGGACGTAGTCGTAATTGGCCTTCATGTCGTCGCGCAGGGCGTCGAAGAAATGGCCGCCGCCGAGCCGGTCGTAGAAGTTGTCCCAGTCGAAGGTGGAGACGGTCGCGGAGTATTCGCGGTTCTGCCGCCCGGCGGAGACGAAGTCGAGGGTGCCGCCGTGCGGGAACTCCCAGCCGAGCGCCTCGGGCGTGAGGGATACGGCGTGCGGCTGGATACGGGCGTAGTCGCGGTGCCAGTCGTCGGCGCGCTGAACGGGGCTGGTCGCGGCCCACGCGTACTCGGTGATCAGATCGATGACGCCGGTGGTGGCACCGAGCGTCGACGGGTCGAGGAACGGGTGGAAGAACCGGTGGAGCCCCGGTGCCTCCAGGTCCCAGTCGACGGCCAGCACCCGTTTTCCGTTGGCGGCGAGTATCCAGGCGGTGTTGGCCAGGGCCATGGTGCGCCCGGTGCCGCCCTTGTACGAGTAGAAAGTGACGATGCGCCCGTCACGACTGGCCGTCATCCGTGTCCTCCGCATCCGTCGCAGGGTCGTGTGTCCCAGGGGTGTAGTACGTCTGCGCCATCGGCCCCAACAACCGTGTCCGTTCGGTGTGCCCGCCGCCGGTGGCGGGTGGGTAGACCGCCGCATGTCTCAGGTATTGCTGGGCCGCCACCTCGACCACCTGCGGCAGGATCTGCCCGAAGGCCTCCATGCTGGGTACGCCCTTGGCGGCGGCGCGGCAGTAGGCCCGCCCCTGGCGCATCTTGGTCGGCATGGTCTGTTCGAGTTTCTCGGTCAGCTCGGCCTCGGCCGCCCTGCTCTCGTGGTCCTCGCGGTTCCACGGCACGATCATCGTCACCCAGGGGCGGTTCTCGGCGTCGAAGGCGGCGAGCCGCCGGCGCCGGTCCTCGTCCTGCAGGGCCCAGCGGTCGACAAGCAGGATCTCCGGTCTGCTGGGCGGCTGCTTTCCCTCCGGGTGCCCGGACTCCTCGTCGAAGGAGGAGATGGTGGCCTGGTAGTTGAGGGAGCGCACCAGGTCCTCGGCGACATAGGCCAGGGGGCGGGCGGCGGCCGGGTGGTAGGGGTTCCAGTCCTGCGGATTGTCGCCGTAGTACTCGGCGTTGCGGCCCTCGGGCAGGTCGTGCCGGGTGGGGGCGGCGATGGTCACCTGCATGGGGCGGGGGCCGCCGACTCCGCTGTTCGGCGGGCCGAAGGCGCTGGGGGCCAGTCGGTAGTCGACGGGGCGGCCGGCACCGATCCGTATGGTGTCCGCGACGTTGACTATGCGCTTGGCGAGTTCGTACACCGCGCGCTCGTACTCCTCGGCGAAGAGCCTGAGTTTGATCAGTCCGTAGAGTCCGTCGCTGACGTAACGGTCCCCGAAGTCACGGTGGTTGAACTGTAATCGCTCGGCGGGGCCCGGGAGTTGGCTCGGCGGAACCGGCACCCAGAGCGCCGGGACGATTGCCTCGGCCGGCTGGTTGGAGCGGGCCCGGTAGTGAATGGCGCGCTGGGCGAAGGCGTACCACTCCTTGCCGCACATCTCGCTGGCGAAGTAGCGCGGCGAGAACAGCGGAACGAACACCCGACAGGTGGCGAGCACCTCGCCGAGCCGCTCCGACCAGCCCTCGCCGGAGCGTATCTCGCGGTCGATGAACCCGGCGGGCGCGCCCGCGGGCAGATCGGTCATGGCCATCACATGGCCGCAGAGATCCTGGAAGAGCCGCTCGACCCACATATCGGGGTCCGTTCCACCGCCGTACCCCGGTGTATGTGCATAACTCAAGAAGAAGTACGGCCGATGGTCCGCCGCTCGCTGCTGCGTTGTTGCGTGCACACGACCCCCGTCCTGTGTGAGCACCCGCACCCGAGGATTGAAATGAATGCGAGCGAATTCATCATTCCGGAGCGGACGTTGCTCCACCCCCATGGCGTTCGGTCAATCAACGCCAGTTTTCAGTCATACGTTCCCCGGCTCAGCCGATCATTCCTTGATCGAATTCGGTCTGCGCCCGTTCCTCCCAGTTGTCCTGTGCGTACCGACGGCCCCGGCTGAACCGGAATGCAGGCCTCAGATCTCTTTTCGCATCTGATCCAGCAACCGTTTCCCGCTGACGGTCAGTTCGGCGGCACCCTCCAGCGTGTCGAGGGCCTGCGGTACGCCCTCCAGATAACTCGGCTCGAAAGCCCCCAACGCCACCCGCTCATAGGTGTCGGTCAGCAACCGGGAAAACGGAACTGCTTCTTCCCGCCAGGGCATCCGATGTTCCCAGGAGCCGTCTGCCGCGTAAAGATCCGTGACATCGCGAAGCGCCCGCAATTCGGCCCGCCGGAAGCCCCGCAGCAGCGCGAAAGCCAACTCCTCGGCACTGCCGTACGGGGAGATCCCCAGTGCGCCGTATCCGTGCCGCCCGACGGCGGGCTCCGCCGGGGCCAGACGGGTCAGCGGTGTGAGGGTGGTGAGGCGGCCCGCCATGTCCCCGGTGTACCCGGGCGCCTTCGCCCCGATCAGCGTCCAGGCCTCACCGATCCTGGCCCCCAGGTCGGCGGCGGCCCGGTCGTCGAGGGCGTCCGCGGCGGGCACGGAGAAGCACTTGCGGTACGGGTCGAGGTCATCGAGCACGAAGCCGGGCGTCGAACCGGGCGTCACGAGCCGGCGCAACGGCCGCCAGCCGGGACCGGCCTCCTGCGGCCGTACGACCCGCAACTCGGCCGCGTCACTCCCTTCCCGCCGGACCAGGAAGCCGTCCTCGGTTGCCCGCACCAGTGCCGTGTCGTGCTCCCCCGCATCCGGGATCCGCAACTCGCCGAGGCCGGGCAGGAAGATCGTGCCGCCCGAGAGGGTCACCCGTACGGAGAGATCGAGGCCGCCCCGTACGGCGGCGGCCGCGAGATACGCCGGCATCCGACGCGCCACCTGCACGGCCCCGGGCCGCTCGTGGACCAGCTCCATCGCGTACAGCAGCCAGCTGCGGGTGTACGGGTGGGCCAGCACCTCGTCCAGACCGCGGGCCCCTTCCTCGGACGCATCGATGGTTGCGGCCAGTTCCCAGACGGCCGCCCACCGCTCGCCGCCGCGCCGTCCGATGTCGGCGTTCAGCCGGGCGAGCAGGGTGCGGGTGAGGTCCTGCTGGGCGGCGAGCAGCTCGACGGGCTCGGACACCGCGGGTGCGACGAGGGCCGCCGCGGTGCGCGCCTCGATGCCGCGCACCAGGGTCTCCAGATCGGCGCAGTACACGGACGGGTTGTCGAATGCGCCGGACGGCCCGGTGGAGCGGTATCGGTGGGTGTAGAGGCCGCCTCCGCACGAACGCACGACCGGGCATCGGCGGCAGGTCTCACTGACGCCGGCCAGTCCGAGCTGGCGGGCCCGCACCCCGGGATGGGCCGCGACTTCGTCGAAGGTGTGGGTGAAGACATCGAATCCGGTGGCCGCCGCGCCTTCGTAGGCGCTCTTGAGCGAGTCGACCTGCTCCAGCTGGCCGTCGGTCTCGACGACGACGAGGTCGGTGGGGGAGAGCCCCAGGGACTCGGTGAGGCTGGGGCCGCCGCTCAGCGTGGACAGCACCGAGGAGAAGAGCCGTACCGGCACCGGGCGCCCCTGCTCCTGCCAGCGGTCGAAGACCGCGAGAAGCCAGTCGGCGTAGGCGGTGGGTGATCCGTCGGGGCGGGGCGGCGGCTCGTCCCAGGTGGCGTGCGGAAGCAGGAAGTCGATGAGCGGCGGGGCGAGCTCGGTGAGTGCGTCGAGGACCGCGCGCGGGTCGTTCTCGATGTCGACGGTGCACAGGAGTCCGAGGTTGAGATGGCGGTAGCGCTCCTGCTGGAGCAGCTCGACGGCCTTGAGAACCAGGGGGTGGCTGCTGCGTCCGTCGGCGTAGCGGCGGTGCCGGTCGTTGGCGGCACGATCGCCGTCCAGGGAGATGCCGACCTTGACGTCGAACTCGTCGAAGAGGTCGAGATAGCGCGGGCTGAGCTGCAGTCCGTTGGTGTGGATACGGAGATCGAGCTCAGCGATGCCTTCGAAGGCGGAGGTGAGCTCTTCGCAGACGCGCCGTAATCGGGCGGGGCCCGCCAGCAGAGGCTCCCCTCCGTGCAGGATCACTGACACGGAGGGCAGTGCATGTGTCTTGGCATGCTCGGCCAAGCGTTGAGCAGTCCGGAAGATGACATCATCAGAGATTGTTTTCGGCCGGGTTCGCCAGCTCTGATCTGCATGTTCATAGACATAGCAGTGGTCACAGGCAAGATCGCACCTGCTGTGAACCTTGAGAACGACTTCGCGGAAAGGGACCAGGGGTCCTGTCATTCCACCAGTCTAGCCAGCCCGAAGGGGTGCTCGGGGCATTGGTTCGGAGTGCCGGGGCGTCGGTTCAGAGTGCCGAGTTGAAGGTCGATGCCCGGGTGGGGCGACCGGCTGACGCGGCATGCACGCGACCGATCTTCCGGGCAGTAGCAGTGCCGCGGACATCGATCTCGACGAGCGGCACACGGTTCTTCTTCGCAACAGCGAAGGGGAGGGAGGATTCAGAGGTCTTCACGGCCGTCCTTGAGGGGATTTGTTCCGATGGAATGGTTCCAGACAGGAATGCAGCAACGGTATCCGCACCATTGCAGTGTCTGGCGGCACGACTTTACTCTCATGACCTCGGTTGGCAACTGAAGCTGCCCGCTTGGAACAAGAGCGTCACATGGGACTGCCCCGGGTCGAACGGAACCACCCATTCCACCATTGAGGTGACGACATAACCGCAGACGGGAGTGAACATGACGGCGATTCCCGGACCGCTGCAGAGCATGGTGTTCAGGAACGCCGACCTGCCGGCGCTGTTCCATCACACGGACGCGATCGCCATCGCAAGCCAGCGGGAGGCCGTGAACACCACCCGCGTCCAGCTGATTCTACTGGTCGTGGGCGCGATGCCGGCTGCGGTGCCCTGGCACCTGGAGATGGCTGACACGTTTCAACTCACCGATGCCATCGGCGTGTTGGCCTACGTGGGTGTCCTGATCACGATGTACCTCACCGCCCAGCGCAAAGCGAAGTCGCAATGGCAACTCAACCGCTCGGCAGCAGAGTTCATCAAGTCGATTTGCTGGCGCTACTCGGTGCACGGCTCACCTTTCGACACCATCACCCAGCACCCCGAGGCGATGTTCGCGAATCGTCTCGAAGAAGGTCTTCAGGAGCTCCGGAAGGTGGGGTGGGCCGACCCCCGCGACCTGACTGCGGACTCGGGCGGGCTGATAACGGACTCCATGCGCGAGTTGCGGAACAAGGCATTCACCGTGCGCAAGGAGACGTATGTACGTGACCGGCTGATCGAGCAGCGCAGTTGGTACCGCAGGCGTCAGGAGGTGTCCCGGCGGGCCACGCTCGCCTGGTCGACCACCATTGCCGTACTGACGGCGCTCGCCCTGGTGTTCGCGCTGCTGCGGACGTTCTCCGTCACCCAGTCCTTCGCCGTGACGGGGGTGGTCTCGGCCGCCGCGGCAGCCTGTCTGGCGTGGAGCGAGATGCGCCGCCACCACCCGCTGATCTCGGCCCACTCGCTGGTGGAGCAGGATCTGGAGGCGATGCAGGTGGCGATGGAGACCACGCTGACCGAGCGTCAGTGGCCGAGGGCAGTTTTCGAGACCGAGCGCATCGTCTCCCCACAGCACACCGACTGGCTTGCTCGGCATCAGATGTGACGGATAGACAGGATGACGGACGGCGCGGTCGTACACGAAGACGGCCGCGCCAACGGGTCAGGTGCGCTCCACGCCCTCGCGCCAGATCACTGTGACCGGGCGGCCCAGGCTGCGGGCGTACGTCACGATGTCGCCCGTGCCGCCGAAGCCCCGGGCAGGCCTTCCGTCCCACACGGCGAGCAGCCGGTCGCAGTGGTCGGCGATGTACGCGCCCGCCGCGTAGTACGCCTCGTCCGTGGAGTGCGGGTAGTCCAGTCGGACCTCCCGGACCGCCCGGTCCTTGAGGGCCCGGTAGCGGGCGAGTTCGGCCGCGTCGGCGAAGCAGGATTCGTAGTCGCCGCTGGGAATGACGACGGTCAGATCCGCACCGTGGGCCAGGGCGAGATCGGCGAAGAGCTGGTCCGCTCCCACTGCCAGGCTGGAGAGGGCCTCCAGGGAGCCCTCGAAGCCGCAGAGCGCCGCCCGTAACCCGGCCAGCACATGCGCATGGGCCTCCTGCGGAATGCTGCGATGGCCGGTCACTCCGATGCGTTTCACGGACCTGGAACCCCCTGAGGTGTCTGCCGGGGGTTCCCGGAGGACATCCCTCCGGAAGGCATAGCATCCGCCCCCGTATGCTCCTGCATGACCGACCTGCCCCACATTCTCTCAAAAGCCGCGGGGTGAACGGGAGCCCCCGCCCGGGATTCGGACGGGGGCTCCAACTGGGCCAACTGCTCGTTCGAGGGCCGGACCGGGGTGCCGTGCGTCAGTAGACGCTGACCCCGTACGCGCTGAGCGCCTCGGTGACCGGCTGGAAGAACGTCGTACCGCCGGAGGAGCAGTTGCCGCTGCCGCCCGAGGTGAGACCGACCGCCTGGGAGCCGGAGTAGAGCGGGCCGCCGGAGTCGCCGGGCTCCGCACACACATTCGTCTTGATCATGCCGTAGACGATGTCCCCGCCACCGTAGTTGACCGTGGCGTTGAGGCCGGTGACCGTTCCGCCGTGGATGCCCGTGGTGGATCCGCGGCGGGTGACGGACATGCCGACCGTGGCGTTGGCCGCACCGGTGATGTCGACGCTGCCGACGGTGCCCTGGTGGTCGACCGAGGTGTTGTCGTAGCGCACCAGACCGTAGTCATTGACCGGGAAGCTGGATCCGACCGTCGGGCCGATGCTGGTCGAGTTGGAGGAGTTGGTGTACCAGGGCGGGTTGCCGTCGGTGCAGTGACCGGCGGTCAGGAAGTAGTAGGTGCTGCCGCTGCGGACGTTGAAGCCGAGGGAGCAGCGCCAGCCGGGGGCGTAGATCGCGTCGCCGCCGGAGAGCAGTTTGCTGAGCTTTCCTGAGGTGCGCTCGATCCGCAGGGCGCCGGCGTTGGCGCCGGCGGACTGCTTGATCTGCTTGATCTCGGCCTGCGAGACCGTGCTGTCCGCGGTGACCACGAGGGTGTTGGTCGCCGGGTCGATGCTCCAGGCGGTCCCGGCCACATCGGCGCCGAGCACGGCGTCGCTCGCGGCGGAGAGCTGCCTGGCGCTGAAGGTTGTGGTGGTGTCGGCCTGGGCGGTGGGGACGGCGAGTGCGGCGACGGCGACAAGGCCTGCGGCGATGGCGACAGCCCTGCTGCGTCTCGCGGTACCGCTGAGGGGGATGGTGCGCTTGATCCTCACTTTTCGTTCCTCCCGAGGGGAAGTCGGGGGCCCGCCTGTGGGGTGGCCGGACCCGTGAGGCGCAGTCGTTCGCACGGCATGCCCGCAGTACGGAATGCCGTGTTCCTGACAAGCGCTGCTCGGGAGTATTCAAGGCGTCAACTTCTCGCACAAGAGGGCCTTCTGGCCTCAACTTGTCGCACCGCACAGGGCGGCCCCGGCAGCACACGTGCTGCCGGGG
>NZ_JBEOVN010000022.1:0-58532 GCF_040295565.1 Streptomyces sp. NPDC002785
TAACGGCAACGTGATCCGGCTGTCTCGCTCCAGTGCTGTAGCCGGAAAGGTTCACCGGCGCGACGGGGCAGAGCTTGCCGGGAAGGGCACTAGCCGAGTGCGGACTTCACCACATCGGCCAGCCGCTCGGCGACCGCCCGTGCCTGCTCGATGTCGGCCGCCTCGACCATGACCCGTACCAGGGGCTCCGTGCCCGACTGGCGCAGCAGTACACGCCCGGTGGACCCCAGCTCGCGCTCGGCCTCGGCGACCGCCGCGGCCAGCTCCGGGGAGGTCTCGACCCGGGACTTGTCGACGTCGGGGACGTTGATCAGCAGCTGGGGCAGCCGCTGCATGACCCCGGCCAGCTCGGCGAGCGTACGGCCGGTGGCGGTGACCCGGGCCGCCAGCATCAGGCCGGTCAGCGTGCCGTCGCCGGTCGTGGCGTGGTCCAGGACGATGACATGGCCGGACTGCTCGCCGCCCAGCGCATAGCCCTCGGCCTTCATCGACTCCAGTACGTAACGGTCGCCGACAGCGGTCTGGACGAGCTGGATGCCCTCCCGCTCCATCGCGATCTTGAAGCCGAGGTTGGACATGACCGTGCCGACCACGGTGTCCTTGCGCAGCTGCCCGGCCTCGCGCATGGCGAGGGCGAGCACGGCCAGGATCTGGTCGCCGTCGACCTCCGCGCCCGTGGCGTCCACGGCGAGGCAGCGGTCCGCGTCGCCGTCGTGCGCGATGCCGAGGTCGGCGCCGTGCTCGACGACGGCGGCCTTCAGGAGCTCCAGGTGGGTGGAGCCGCAGCCGTCGTTGATGTTCAGACCGTCCGGTTCGGCACCGATAGTGATCACCTCGGCGCCGGCCCGCGCGAAGGCCTCGGGCGAGACCCGGGAGGCCGCGCCGTGTGCCTCGTCGAGGACGACCGTCAGCCCGTCGAGCCGGTTCGGGAGGACGGCGATGAGGTGGGCTACGTACCGGTCGAAGCCCTCGGCGTACTCGGTGACCCGGCCCACCCCTGCGCCCGTCGGACGCGCCCAGGGCTCACCGGTGCGGTGCTGCTCGTAGACCGTCTCGATCCGGTCCTCCAGCTCGTCGGCGAGCTTGTGACCGCCACGGGCGAAGAACTTGACACCGTTGTCCGGCATGGCGTTGTGGCTGGCGGAGAGCATCACACCGAGGTCGGCGCCCAGCGCGCCGGTGAGGTACGCCACCGCAGGGGTGGGCAGCACACCGACCCGCAGGACGTCCACGCCGGCACTGGCGAGGCCGGCCACGACGGCGGCCTCCAGGAACTCTCCGGACGCACGTGGGTCACGTCCCACCACGGCTGTCGGCCGATGCCCCTCAAAGGTGCCCGCCTCGGCAAGCACGTGCGCCGCAGCGACCGAGAGACCGAGCGCCAGCTCAGCCGTCAGATCCGCATTGGCCACACCGCGCACACCGTCCGTGCCGAAGAGCCGTCCCACTGGTGTCCTCCGAATGCTCCGAAAACGCAAACCAAACCAACGCACGGCAACACGACGCGCAGAGCGCGGCACACCGTCGCCGGGCAACGTGACACAACGCTGCGCATGCAAGCGTATGAACGTCCTATGCCGTTATACGCCCGAGGGTGCCGATAGACGAACGCCCCGGCCAGCACAAGGTGTGCCGCCGGGGCGAACGTGTAAAGCAGATGAGCAGGCGGATTAGCGCTTGCTGTACTGCGGGGCCTTACGGGCCTTCTTGAGACCGGCCTTCTTGCGCTCGACCGCACGGTCGTCGCGGGAGAGGAAGCCGGCCTTCTTCAGCGGGGCGCGGTTGTTGTCCACGTCCGCCTCGTTCAACGCACGGGCCACGCCGAGGCGCAGGGCGCCGGCCTGACCCGAGACGCCGCCACCCGAGATGCGGGCGATGACGTCGTAGCGGTTGTCGAGCTCGAGCACCTTGAAGGGCTCGTTGACTTCCTGCTGGTGCACCTTGTTGGGGAAGTAGTCCTCAAGGGTGCGACCGTTGATCTTCCACTTGCCGGTGCCCGGAACGATCCGGACGCGGGCGATGGCGTTCTTCCGACGGCCAAGGCCGGCGGCAGGCTGCGGGTCGCCGAAGCGGGAAGCCAGCGACTCGCTGGTGTACTCGCCCTCGACGGGAACCTCGGACTCGAAGGTGGTCACCTCGGCGAAAACCTCTTCGCCCTCGGTGCCCTCGACGGGGTTCTCAACAGTGGTCTCGGCCACGATTCTCCTCAGATCTTTCTTATGGTCTTAGGGGGAGGCCGGAACTACTGCGCGACCTGGGTGATCTCGAACGGGACCGGCTGCTGAGCAGCGTGCGGGTGCTGGTCGCCCGCGTAGACCTTGAGCTTCGAGAGCATCTGACGGCCCAGGGTGTTCTTGGGGATCATGCCCTTGATGGCCTTCTCGACAGCCTTCTCCGGGCTCTTGGAGAGGAGCTCGTCGTAACGCACGGAGCGCAGACCACCCGGGAACCCGGAGTGGCGGTACGCCATCTTCTGGGTCTTCTTGTTGCCGGAGAGGTGAACCTTCTCGGCGTTGATGATGATGACGAAGTCGCCCATGTCCATGTGGGGGGCGTAAATCGCCTTGTGCTTGCCGCGGAGGAGGTTCGCAGCCGTGGTGGCCAGACGACCCAGGACGATGTCCTGCGCGTCAATGATGTGCCACTGGCGCGTCACATCGCCGGGCTTGGGGCTGTACGTACGCACGGTCGTAGCCTTCGCTTCTTCAGTGAGTGAGTCCTGACAAGGCCACCCGGACGATCACACCAGCCTTGGCGGCACTACGGGGACGCAACCCGAGTGCCTGCCGCTGGTCATCGGCCCGGTGGACCGGCGTAAGGGCCCCTCGCGTGAGAACGACCAAGCCAATACGCATAACAAACCAGAAGAATACCGTTGCTCCCCCACGCGGGTCAAAACAGCCTCCGCACCCCGGCCGGCCGGGCCTGACTGCCCCGCAGTCAGGCCTCGCTCGCCACGAACAGATCCTCGGCGATCTCGGCCGTCAACGACCGATCCAGCCAGTCGCTCAGCTCATCCAGATCACCACACGAAACGATCCGCTCCCGCACCCGCTCCGACACCGCCACCCCCCGCTTGGAGAGAATCCGCAAAATGTCCTCGGCACGCCCCTCGGCGCGGCCCTCAGAACGCAGCCGCTCAGACGTCTCCGAGCGGAAGAAAGAGAGGTCGACGGACATCAGGTCCCTCCAGATCTGTGCGGCCGGAGCGGAACCCAGGCCGAGTTCGGTGAGTTCGGCGAAGATCATCGCCGTGTCGTCGTCAATGAGCTGACCATGCGGACACGCTAGGGACGAGGCATCGGAGGTGTCCTCCCTTCGCGGAGGGCTCACCCAAACAGGTGAGCCTCGCCCCCCGCGCGCCCGTGCCCACGCCCCCGCCTGTGTGCCCACGCCCCCGCCGGGACGCGGAGCGTCACCGCACCCGCTCCACCCTCCGCTCGTCCCACACCGGCTCCGTCGTCTCCCGTACGACGCCGTCCGAGCCGAACACCAGATACCGGTCGAAGGACTTCGCGAACCAGCGGTCGTGCGTGACGGCCATCACCGTCCCGTCGTACACCTCCAGCCCGTCCTGCAGGGCCTCCGCCGACTCCAGGTCCAGGTTGTCCGTCGGCTCGTCCAGCAGCAGTGCCGTCGTGCCGGCCAGCTCCAGGAGCAGGATCTGGAACCGCGCCTGCTGTCCGCCGGACAGCTTCTCGAACGGCTGGTCGCCCTGCCGTTCCAGCTCGTACCGCCGCAGTACGGACATCGCCCCGCCGCGGTCCTTGGCGTGCTCGGTCCACAGGATCTCGACGAGCGTGTGCCCCAGCAGCTCCGGATGGGCGTGCGTCTGCGCGAAGTGACCCGGTACGACGCGCGCCCCGAGCTTCCACTCCCCCGCGTGCGCCACCGGCTCGCCCGCGAGCAGCCGCAGGAAGTGCGACTTCCCGGAGCCGTTCGAGCCGAGGACGGCGACCCGCTCCCCGTAGAAGATCTCCAGGTCGAACGGTTTCATCAGCCCGGTCAGTTCGAGCCCCTTGCAGGTCACTGCCCGTACGCCGGTCCGGCCGCCGCGCAGCCGCATCTTGATGTCCTGCTCGCGAGGCGGCTCCGGCGGGGGTCCCGCGTCCTCGAACTTCTTGAAGCGGGTCTGCATCGCCCGGTAGCGGGACGCCATGTCGGGGCTGATCGCCGCCTGCTGCCGCAGCCGGTGGACCAGCGCCTTCAGCCTGGCGTGCTCCTCCTCCCAGCGCCGCAGCAGCTCCTCGAACCGGGCGAACCGGTCCTTGCGGGCCTGGTGGTACGTGTCGAAACCGGCGCCGTGCACCCACACATCGCTGCCCGCCGGGCTCGGTTCGACGCTGACGATCTTCTCGGCGGCCCTGGACAGCAGCTCCCGGTCGTGGGAGACGAAGAGGACCGTCTTACGGGTCTCCTTCAGCTTCTCCTCCAGCCACCTTTTTCCGGGGACGTCGAGATAGTTGTCCGGCTCGTCGAGCAGCAGCACCTCGTCCGGCCCGCGCAGCAGCGCCTCCAGCACCAGGCGCTTCTGCTCACCGCCGGACAGCGTGCGCACCTCACGCCACTGCGCCTTCTCGTACGGGACACCGAGCGCGGCCATGGTGCACATGTCCCACACGGTCTCGGCCTCGTACCCGCGGGCCTCCGCCCAGTCGCTCAGGGCCTGCGCGTACTTCATCTGCGCGGCCTCGTCGTCGACGGTGAGGATCAGCTCCTCGGCCTTGTCGACCGCCAGCGCCGCTTCCCGGATACGGGGCTGGGCGACGGAGACCAGCAGATCCCGGACCGTACGGTCGTCCCGCACGGAGCCCACGAACTGCTGCATCACCCCGAGCCCGCCGCTCACCGACACGGACCCGCCGTGCGGCTGGAGCTCCCCGGCGAGCAGCCTCAGCAGCGTGGTCTTTCCGGCGCCGTTCGCCCCCACGAGGGCGACCACGGCCCCGTCCGCGACCCGGAACGAAGCATCGCCGAGCAGCACCCGCCCGTCCGGTAGGTAGTACTCCAGATGGCCTGCTTCAAGATGTCCCATGCACAGCATTGTCACGGGCCGCGAAGCCCTGGCCCAACCGGTTTATGTTCCGTCTAGGATTCGCCGCATGAGCTTTGGGCAAGGGGAGCCCTCCTGGGGGCCCGGGGGCACACAGACTCCGGACTGGACAGCGCTGGCCGACGAGTCCGCCGCGCGCAGCCGCCGCAAGAAGTGGCTGCTGATCGGCGGCGGCGTGCTCGCCACCGCGGCGGTCGGTGCCATCGTGGCGACGGCGGTCATCTCGGCCAACAACGGCAACGGCTCCACCGGCTCCGGCAAGAACGCGAGCGAGCTGCCGGCCCCGACCGACCTGCCGAGCAACACGGCCGAGCCCGAGCCGTCCTTCTCCTCGGTGGCACCACCGCCCCCGCCGGACCCGAAGGACTACATATCCGACGTCAAGAAGGACAAGGCGCCGATCACCGTCGACGCGTTCTTCCCCGGCAAGAAGCTGACGATGGGCGACCGCGTCTACGTCAAGGGCGCGACGCAGCAGACGAAGAACTGCGCCGCGACCACCAAGGACGCGCTCGGCTCGATCCTCGTCAACAATGGCTGCGGCCAGGTCATCCGGGCCACGTACAGCAGGGACGGCGTCGCCGTCACCGTCGGCCTCGCGGTCTTCGACACGGAAGCCCGGGCGAAGAGAGCGGCCCAGCAGTCGAGCGGCAGCATCGCCACCCTGAGCGGCGCGGGTGTGCCGGCCTTCTGCTCCACCGGATCGGTGTGCCGCCGTACCGCCAACTTCTACGGCCGCTACGCCTACTTCGCCATCAGTGGTTTCACCAACGGCAAGAACGTCACCACGGCCGACAAGACCGCCTTCACCACCGGCGACGACTTGACGAACTTCACGTTCCGTCAAATCCGCCACCGCGGCGAGCTCCAGGCATCGGCGGCGGCCACGGCACCCGCCGGCTGACAGGGCCGTCGTCCCGAGGGACGGACCACCGTACGGACAGGACCGATCGGACAGGCCCGTCACCGGGTCTCAGCAGCAACCGCTTCCCGGGAGCGTGCGCACGTTGCGCGCCTCCTTGGAGCGGGCCGCCAGCAGCTCGTCGGCCGGGTACGACACCGCCTCCAGCGTCAGCCCATGGGGACGCACCACATGCACGCCGGGGTCCCGCACCCGTGCCGCCAGCACCTGTGCGGGCCACTCGGCCGGGCGACGCCCGTCCCCGACGAACAGCGCCGCCCCGATCAGCGCCCGCACCATGTTGTGGCAGAACGCATCGGCCTGCACGGTCGCCGTCATGATCCCGGACGGCTCGTCCCGTACCCAACTCAGCTTCTGCAGCGTACGGATGGTCGTCGCACCCTCGCGCTTCTTGCAGTACGCGGCGAAGTCGTGCTCCCCGACCATCCGGGCCGCCGCCTCGTTCATGGCGTCGACGTCCAACGGCCGGTCGTGCCACAGCACATGACCGCGCAACAGCGGATCCACTCCACCGGGACGATCGGCGACGCGGTAGGCGTAACGACGCCACAGCGCCGAGAACCGGGCGTTGAACCCGGCCGGGGCCTCCGCAATCCGCCAGATCCGTACATCGGGCGCCATCCGTCCGGCCATCCGCCGCAGCAGCTTGTCCGCGTGCTCGGCCCACACCTCGTCCGGCAGATCGACATGGGCGACCTGGCCCCTGGCATGCACCCCGGCATCGGTGCGTCCGGCGACGGTCAGGTCGTACGTACGCGAGGACCGCGTCACGGTCCGCAGCGCGTCCTCGATCTCCCCCTGGACGGTCCGCCTGGAGGTCTGCTTGGCCCAGCCGGAGAAGTCCTTGCCGTCGTACGCCAGGTCCAGCCGCACCCGTACGAAGCCGGGCTCTACGTCGTCACTCACCGAAGGATCCTTTTCTGCCAGTGCATACGGAACGGGCCCGCACCGCCCCGAAGGGTGATGCGGGCCCGTCCAGTGGTCTCAGAACGCTCAGGCGTCCTTGGCTTCCGCGGCGGGCGCGTCAGCCTCGGCCGGCTTGGCGTCCTCGACGGCCTCGGCCGGAGCCTCGTCCTTCTTGAGGGCGTCTTCCTTGACCGCACGCTTGGTCGCGGCCTCGGCCTCACCGGTGGCCTGCTGGGCCACGGTCAGCGCCTCGACCAGCTCGATGACGGCCATCGGGGCGTTGTCGCCACGACGGTTGCCGATCTTGGTGATGCGGGTGTAACCACCGGGGCGGTTCTCGTACCGCGGGGCGATCTCGGTGAAGAGCGTGTGCACGATGCCCTTGTCCGTGATCGACTGCAGCACCAGGCGACGGTTGTGGATGTCGCCCTTCTTCGCCTTGGTGATGAAACGCTCGGCGACCGGACGCAGGCGGCGAGCCTTGGCCTCGGTCGTGGTGATGCGGCCGTGCTCGAACAGCGCCTTCGCAAGGTTGATGAGAAGAAGCTTCTCGTGCGCAGCGCTGCCGCCCAGACGGGCACCCTTGGCGGGCTTCGGCATGGTTTTTCTCCTTGTGTGCTGCACCGGCCGTATCAGGTACCGGTGTCAGTTCCCGTACGGCGGACGCCCCACGGAAGTATCAGAATCCTTCGGGGCGAATTCACGGCGGATGAAATCCCTCATCAGCCACAATCCAGCCCGTCCGGCGCTTGAGGGCAAAGCCCTCGCCCGGTCCGGGGCGCCCGAAAAACCGGGCACCCCAGCCGGAGGCGTACTAGTACTGCTCGGTCTCCGCGAAACCGGCGTCCGCGTCGTCATCGGCGCCGAACGCGTCGGCCGCGGCCGTCGGGTCGAATCCGGGCGGGCTGTCCTTGAGCGCCAGGCCCATACCGGCCAGCTTCGCCTTGACCTCGTCGATCGACTTCGCACCGAAGTTGCGGATGTCGAGCAGGTCGGCCTCGGAACGAGCCACGAGCTCACCCACGGAGTGGATGCCCTCACGCTTGAGGCAGTTGTACGAACGGACCGTGAGCTCGAGCTCCTCGATCGGCAGCGCCAGATCGGCAGCGAGCGCGGCGTCCGTCGGGGACGGGCCCATGTCGATGCCCTCGGCGTCGATGTTGAGCTCGCGCGCCAGGCCGAACAGCTCGACCAGGGTCTTACCGGCCGACGCCATGGCGTCACGGGGACGCATGGCCTGCTTGGTCTCGACGTCGACGATCAGCTTGTCGAAGTCGGTGCGCTGCTCGACACGGGTCGCCTCGACCTTGTACGTGACCTTGAGCACCGGCGAGTAGATGGAGTCGACCGGGATACGGCCGATCTCCTGGCCCGCCTGCTTGTTCTGGACGGCGGAGACGTAGCCGCGACCGCGCTCGACGGTCAGCTCCATCTCCAGCTTGCCCTTGCCGTTCAGCGTGGCCAGGACCAGGTCCGGGTTGTGGACCTCGACACCGGCCGGCGGGGCGATGTCAGCCGCGGTGACCAGGCCGGGACCCTGCTTGCGCAGGTACATCACGACCGGCTCGTCGTGCTCCGAGGAGACGACCAGCTGCTTGATGTTGAGAATGAGGTCCGTGACGTCTTCCTTGACGCCCGGCACGGTGGTGAACTCGTGCAGGACACCGTCGATCCGGATGCTGGTGACAGCAGCGCCGGGGATCGAGGAGAGGAGCGTACGGCGAAGAGAGTTGCCGAGGGTGTAGCCGAAGCCCGGCTCCAGCGGCTCGATGACGAACCGGGAGCGGAACTCGTCAACGACCTCTTCGGTCAGCGACGGACGCTGAGCGATAAGCATGTTGCGTTCCTTCAGTCGTGGGCGCCCACTATTTGACGCCCCCAGATACTGACAAGGGTACGGGCGGCACGACCCGAAAGAGTCGTACCGCCCGGACCCACGAGCTACTACTTGGAGTAGAGCTCGACGATCAGCTGCTCCTGCACCTGGGTGTCGATCACCTGGCGCTCGGGCAGGGAGTGCACGAGGATCCGCATCGTCGACGGCACGGCTTCGAGCCATGCCGGTACGGTGCGCTCGCCGGCCTCGGCCTGGGCCACCTGGAAGGGGGTCAGGGCCTTGGACTTCTGACGAACCTCGATGACGTCGTTCACGGCGACGCGGGCCGACGGAATGTCAGTCTTCGTGCCGTTCACAGCGATGTGTCCGTGACGCACCAGCTGACGGGCGTGGTCGCGGGACTTGGCGAAGCCTGCCCGGTAGACCACGTTGTCGAGGCGGGTCTCAAGGATGCGCAGAAGGTTCTCACCGGTCTTGCCGGTCTTCTGGTTCGCTTCCTTGTAGTAGTTCACGAACTGTCGTTCAAGAACACCGTAGATCCGCGAGCACTTCTGCTTCTCACGAAGCTGAAGAAGGTACTCGCTGTCCTTGGTGCGCCCGCGTCCGTGCTCACCCGGGGGGTAAGGACGGATCTCGATCGGGCACTTCGCGCTCTCGCACTTGCTGCCCTTGAGGAACAGCTTCTGCTTCTCCCGACGGCAACGCTTGCAGTCGGCCCCGGTGTATCGCGCCATTTTCCAGTTGTCTCCGTTGCTTCAGACGGAATCAGACGCGGCGACGCTTGGGCGGCCGGCATCCGTTGTGCGGAGTGGGGGTGACGTCCTGGATCGAGCCGACCTCCAGGCCGGTGGCCTGGAGCGAACGGATCGCGGTCTCGCGGCCGGAGCCCGGGCCCTTGACGAAGACGTCAACCTTGCGCATGCCGTGCTCCTGCGCGCGGCGGGCGGCCGACTCGGCGGCCATCTGCGCGGCGAAGGGGGTGGACTTGCGCGAGCCCTTGAAGCCGACGTGGCCGGCGGAGGCCCAGGAGATCACGTTGCCCGAGGGGTCCGTGATCGAGACGATCGTGTTGTTGAACGTGCTCTTGATGTGCGCGTGGCCGTGAGCGACGTTCTTCTTTTCCTTGCGACGCACCTTCTTGGCTGCGCCCTGACGACCCTTGGGGGGCATGTCTTGACTCCAGATGGAGAGGGGAGGTGATCGGTCCTACAGCGAAGACCGCTGGTTGCTGCGGATGGCCGGTGACCCGGACGCCCCGCAGTGCGTCCGCTGAGGACTACTTCTTGCCCGGCTTCTTCTTACCGGCGATCGCGCGACGCGGGCCCTTGCGGGTACGAGCGTTCGTGCTGGTGCGCTGGCCGTGGACCGGGAGACCGCGACGGTGGCGGATGCCCTGGTAGCAGCCGATCTCGATCTTGCGGCGGATGTCGCCCTGGATCTCGCGGCGAAGGTCACCCTCGGTGCGGAGGTTGGCGTCCACGTACTCGCGGATCTTGACCAGGTCCTCTTCGGCCAGGTCGCGAACGCGGGTGTTCGGGTTCACGCCCGTGGTGGCGAGGATCTCCTTGGACCGGGTGCGCCCGATACCGAAGACGTAGGTGAGGGCAACCTCCACGCGCTTTTCGCGCGGGATGTCAACACCTGAAACGCGTGCCATTCAATGGCTCCAGTTGTCATTTCGGGGGTCTTCCGCAGTGCCACTCCCGATCGCCGACCTCTCGTGACGAGAGGTGGTACGCCCGGGTCCCCGGCCCCCGCCGGAGGTGTCGTCAGCCGAAGCTTGGACGGACTCTGCGTATGTACGTATTACGTGCGTCGCGCGAAGTGCTGCGAGATGCAGGGGGTCGTACGTCAGCCCTGGCGCTGCTTGTGGCGCAGGTTGTCGCAGATGACCATGACCCGACCGTGACGGCGGATCACCTTGCACTTGTCGCAGATCTTCTTGACGCTCGGCTTGACCTTCATGGGATGTCAGGTTCTCCGGGTCAGTGCCGACACCACGCCGAAGCGGGGTGCGGGCAAGATCTACTTGTAGCGGTAGACGATCCGGCCACGCGTCAGGTCGTACGGAGAGAGCTCCACGACGACCCGGTCATCCGGAAGGATTCGGATGTAGTGCATCCGCATCTTGCCGCTGATGTGCGCGAGGACCTTGTGACCGTTCTGGAGCTCCACCTTGAACATGGCGTTCGGGAGGGACTCGATCACGGTGCCCTCAATTTCGATGGCACCTTGCTTCTTGGCCACGCTTCGCCTTTCGAATCGGCTACCTTGATCGACTTCCGGCATCGCGCGTATACATGTGGACACACGGATGCACGAGAGCCGACGAGTCAGTCTACGTCAGCGGACCCCAAAAGACGAATCCGTCAAGTTTGCCCACCCGGGGAGATCCTTAGACCTCCGCAAGAGGGTCAAATCAGCCCAACGGGTCCGGTGCCGCCTCGATCCCGTATTCGGCCAGCTTCGCCTTGCCGCAGTCGGGGGCCGTCAGGACCAGCGGGCCCTGCTCGGTGACGGCGATCGAATGCTCCCAGTGGGAGGACCAGGTGCCGTCCGTCGTGATCACGGTCCAGTCGTCCTGAAGCACCTCGGTCTGCGGCGTGCCGAGGGACACCATCGGCTCGATGGCCAGGCAGACACCGGGCACGAGCTTGATGCCCTTGCCGCGCTTGCGGGCGACGTAGTTCAGCAGGTGCGGGTCCATGTGCATCTCGGTGCCGATGCCGTGGCCGCCGTAGTCCTCGATGATCCCGTACTTGCCGGTGGCGGGGCGGGGCTGACGGCGGATGTAGGACTCGATCGCCTTCGAGATGTCGACGAGTCGGTTGTTCACCTTCATCGCGGCGATACCGGCCCACATGGACTCCTCGGTCACCCGGGAGAGCTCGACCAGCTCCGGAGCGTGACCGGTGCCGACGAAGGCCGTGTACGCGGCGTCGCCGTGCCAGCCGTCGACGATCGCGCCGGCGTCGATGGAGATGATGTCGCCGTCCTTGAGGACGGTCTTGTCGTCCGGGATGCCGTGGACGACGACCTCGTTGACCGAGGTGCAGATGGTCGCGGGGAACCCGCCGTACCCGAGGAAGTTCGACTTCGCACCGTGATCGGCGATCACCTTGCGGGCGACCTGGTCCAGGTCCAGCGTGGTGGCTCCGGGCACCGCCGCCTCGCGGGTGGCCGCGTGAATGGCAGCGACCACCAGCCCCGCCTCACGCATCTTCGCGATCTGCTCGGGGGTCTTGATCTGCACCATTGCGCGGCGCCTCTCTGCATCGGACTGCATCGAACGGGTGACGGGTGCGGCGTACTCAACGATACGGCGCAAGCAGTCGGCCGCGGCGCCCATGGACGCCGCGGCCGACTGCACAAGTACTGCGGGTTCTTCTCTCAGCCCCTGTCGGACCTGAGAGCCTCCATCGCCCGCTCGGTCACATCGGTGACCTGGCCGAGCGCGGAGATGGTGACCACCAGGTTCTGGGCCCTGTAGTAGTCGATGATCGGCTCGGTCTGCGTGTGGTAGACCTCCAGCCGGGTACGAACCGTGTCCTCGGTGTCGTCGTCACGCTGGTACAGCTGGCCACCGCAGGCGTCGCAGACGCCCTCGGTCTCCGGCGGGTTGTACGCCACGTGGAAGACGTGCGAGCCGTCGTTCCGGCAGATTCGGCGGCCGGCGATGCGCTTGACCACCTCGTCCTCGGGGACCTCCAGGTCCAGGACCGCGTCCAGCTTGGTGCCCTCGTCCTTGAGCATGGCGTCAAGAGCCTCGGCCTGGCCCACATTGCGCGGGAAGCCGTCCAGCAGGAAGCCGTTCTCGGCGTCCGGCTGGGACATACGGTCCTTGGCCATCCCGATGGTGACCTCGTCCGGCACCAGCTGTCCCGCGTCCATGTAGGCGCGGGCCTGCTTGCCAAGGTCAGTGCCCTGGCTGATGTTGGCGCGGAAGAGGTCGCCCGTGGAGATCTGCGGAATCGACAGGTTCTTGGCAAGGTACGCAGCCTGCGTTCCCTTGCCGGCACCGGGCGGCCCGACGAGGACGATTCGCATCAGCGGAGGAACCCTTCGTAATTGCGCTGCTGGAGCTGACTCTCGATCTGCTTCACGGTCTCCAGCCCCACACCCACGATGATCAGGATGCTCGTCCCGCCGAACGGGAAGTTGGCGTTCGCACCACCGAAGCCGGCCAACGCCATCGTCGGCACAAGAGCGATCAGACCCAAGTACAGCGAGCCCGGCCAAGTGATCCTGTTGAGCACGTAGCTCAGGTACTCGGCAGTAGGTCGACCAGCCCGGATACCCGGGATGAAGCCACCATACTTCTTCATGTTGTCGGCGACTTCCTCGGGGTTGAACGAAATCGCCACATAGAAGAAGGCGAAGAAGACGATCAACAGGAAGTACGCGGTGATGTAGTACGGGTGGTCGCCCTTGACGAAGTTGTCCTTGATCCAGGTCGCCCAGCCCGCAGTGGAGTTGGAGAACTGGACGATCAGGGCCGGGATGTAGAGCAGCGAAGAAGCGAAGATGACGGGAATCACACCCGCCTGATTCACCTTCAGCGGGATGTACGTCGACGTACCGCCGTACGACCTGCGGCCGATCATGCGCTTCGCGTACTGCACCGGGATACGGCGCTGGGCCTGCTCGACGAAGACGACGAGGCCCACCATCACGAAGCCGATCAGGATGACGGTGCCGAACTCGATCCAGCCGTCGGCCAGCTTGCCGCTGGTCTTGATGGCCCACAGGGCGCCGGGGAAGCTGGCGGCGATCGAGATGAACATCAGGATCGACATGCCGTTGCCGATGCCACGGTCGGTGATGAGCTCACCGAGCCACATGACGGCCGCGGTACCCGCGGTCATCGTGATCACCATGATGATGGTCGTGAAGATCGACTGGTTCGGCACGATCTGGTCGGCGACCGGGCAGCCGCTGAAGAGCGCGCCACTGGTGGCGGTGGCCACCAGGCCGGTGCCCTGGAGGATGGCGAGCGCGACGGTCAGATAACGCGTGTACTGCGTGATCTTCGCCTGGCCGGACTGCCCCTCCTTCTTGAGCGCCTCGAGTCGGGGAATCACCACGGTCAGCAGCTGAAGAATGATGCTGGCCGTGATGTACGGCATGATGCCGAGCGCGAAGATCGTGATCTGCAGCAGTGCACCACCGCTGAACATGTTCACCAGGCCGAAGAGGCTGTTGTTGCCCTTGCTGGCCTGATCAACACAGGTCTGGACGTTCTCGTAGCTCACTCCCGGTACCGGGATGTGTGCCCCGAGCCGGTAGAGCACGATGATGCCGAGCGTGAAGAGCAGCTTCTTGCGCAGGTCGGGCGTCTTGAACGCCCGGGCGAACGCGGTGAGCACGGTGCCTCCTGCGACCCCCGCGCAAAGCGTAGAGGTGACGGTCTTGAGGATCGACGAATACGTAACAGTCAAAGAACCCCGGGCAGGTGCCCAGGGGGTTACCACACAACAACGCACGCCACCTTACCGGCGACCATGCCCACCTAGGAACGACCAACCGGGGATGCCTCAAATAAGAGGCATCCCCGGTCGGATGTTCAGGCCATCGAGTCGTCTCAGACGAGCTCGGTGACGGTGCCGCCGGCGGCGGCAATCTTCTCCTTGGCGGAGCCGGAGACGGCGTCAACCGAAACCTGCAGTGCCACGGAGATCTCGCCCTGTCCGAGGACCTTGACGAGGTGGTTGTTGCGCACCGCACCCTTGGCGACCAGGTCGGCCACGGTGACCTCTCCACCCTCGGGGTAGAGCGTCGCGAGCTTGTCCAGGTTCACGACCTGGTACTCGGTGCGGAACGGGTTCTTGAAGCCCTTGAGCTTCGGGAGACGCATGTGGAGGGGCATCTGCCCACCCTCGAAGCGCTCCGGAACCTGGTAACGGGCCTTGGTGCCCTTGGTGCCACGACCGGCGGTCTTACCCTTGGACGCCTCACCACGACCCACACGGGTCTTGGCGGTCTTGGCGCCCGGGGCGGGCCGGAGGTCATGGGCCTTCAGCGGCTTGTTCTCCGCCATGTCAGTCGACCTCCTCAACCGTCACGAGGTGGCGGACGGTGTGCACCATTCCGCGGAACTCGGGGCGGTCCTCCTTGACAACCACGTCGTGCAGGCGCTTGAGCCCGAGCGAACGAAGGGTGTCGCGGTGGTTCTGCTTGCTGCCGATGTACGACTTCGTCTGCGTGATCTTGAGGCGAGCCATTACGCACCCGCTCCCGCACGTGCACGAAGCAGAGCCGCGGGGGCGACGTCCTCGAGGGGCAGACCACGGCGAGCCGCGATCTCCTCGGGACGCTGCAGGCCCTTGAGGGCCGCCACGGTCGCGTGCACGATGTTGATCGCGTTGGACGAGCCAAGCGACTTCGACAGGATGTCGTGAACGCCGGCGCACTCCAGAACGGCGCGCACCGGGCCACCGGCGATAACGCCGGTACCGGGGGAAGCCGGCTTCAGCAGCACGACACCCGCGGCCCGCTCGCCCGTGATCGGGTGAGGGATGGTGCCCTGGATGCGCGGAACCTTGAAGAAGCTCTTCTTGGCTTCTTCCACGCCCTTGGCGATGGCCGCGGGAACTTCCTTGGCCTTGCCGTAACCGACACCGACGGTGCCGTCACCATCGCCCACCACGACCAGCGCGGTGAAGCTGAAGCGACGACCACCCTTCACAACCTTGGCGACGCGGTTGATCGCGACAACGCGCTCAACGTACGCGGTCTTCTCGGCGGCAGCTGCGCCGCCGTCACGGCCCTTCCGGTCCCGCCGCTCGCCGCCACCGGCACCGCTTCCGCGGCGCTGGGGTCCAGCCATTGGATTTACCTCTCTCTGTTACGTCCGCTGTGCGTAGGAACCGGGCTCAGAACTTCAGACCGGCTTCACGGGCGGCGTCAGCCAGAGCGGCAATCCGCCCGGCGTACTGGTTACCACCGCGGTCAAACACGACGGCCTCGACGCCTGCGGCCTTGGCACGCTCAGCGACCAGGGCGCCGACCTGCTTGGCCTGGGTGCTCTTGTCGCCCTCGCCACCACGGATGGAGACGTCCAGGGTCGACGCCGACGCGAGCGTGTGGCCCGCGATGTCGTCGATGACCTGAGCCACCATGTGGCGGTTGGACCGCGTCACGACCAAGCGCGGACGCTCCGGCGAACCGGAGATGTGCTTGCGGACGCGGATGTGGCGACGCTTGAGGGCGGCACGCTTGTAGGCGTCGCCCTTGGCGATCTTCACGCCGTATGCCATGGCTACTTACCAGCCTTTCCGACCTTGCGGCGGATGACCTCGCCGGCGTACTTGACGCCCTTGGCCTTGTACGGGTCAGGCTTCCGCAGCTTGCGGATCTTGGCCGCGGTCTCGCCGACCTTCTGCTTGTCGATGCCCTCGACGGAGAACTTCGTGGGGGACTCCACCTTGAAGGTGATGCCCTCCGGGGCCTCGATCAGGATCGGGTGGCTGTAGCCCAGGGCGAACTCCAGGTTGGAGCCCTTCGCCTGGACGCGGTAACCGACACCACTGATCTCGAGCGCCTTGGTGTATCCCTGGGTCACACCGGTGATCATGTTCGCCACCAGCGTGCGGGACAGGCCGTGAAGGGCCTTGTTCTGACGCTCGTCGTTCGGGCGGGCGACGTTCAGAACGCCGTCCTCACCCTTGGTGACCTCGATCGGCGCGGCAACGGTGTGCGTGAGGGTGCCCTTGGGGCCCTTCACCGCGACCGTACGGCCATCGATGGTGACGTCCACACCGGCGGGAACCTGGATGGGGAGCTTGCCGATTCGCGACATGAGCTATTCCTCCGTTCCCGACTACCAGACGTAGGCGAGGACTTCCCCACCTACGCCCTTCTTGCTGGCCTGCTGGCCGGTCAGGAGACCGTGGGACGTGGAGATGATCGCCACGCCCAGGCCGCCGAGGACCTTCGGCAGGTTGGTGGACTTTGCGTATACACGCAGACCCGGCTTCGAGATTCGCTTGATGCCGGCGATCGAGCGCTCGCGGTTCGGGCCGAACTTCAGCTCGAGGACGAGGTTCTTGCCGACCTCGGCGTCCTCGACCTTCCAGCCCGTGATGAAGCCCTCCTGCTGGAGGATCTCCGCGATGTGCGACTTGATCTTGCTGTGCGGCATCACGACGTCGTCGTGGTACGCCGAGTTCGCGTTACGCAGACGCGTGAGCATGTCTGCGATGGGATCAGTCATGGTCATGAATTGGCCTTCGGCCTCTCTCGCCGGGGTTTCCTGTATGCGCCATCCCTCTCCCCACTCAGTGGCGGGACGGGTGCGGTGCGGGGACCTACGGCGTAGTAAGTCGGTCTAGGGCGGCAGGCGCCCAACCCCACAAGCCTACGGCATGTGAGGCCGGGCTCCTGCCGACCAGATGCTTACCGAGAGCTTCCGTCAATTCCCAACGCCCAAAGGGCGAAGGAGAATTACCAGGAGCTCTTGGTCACGCCCGGCAGCTCGCCACGGTGAGCCATCTCACGAAGGCACACGCGGCACAGGCCGAACTTGCGGTAGACGGAGTGGGGCCGGCCGCAGCGCTGGCAGCGGGTGTACCCGCGAACGCCGAACTTCGGCTTACGGGCGGCCTTAGCGATCAGAGACTTCTTCGCCACGGTCAGTTCTCCTTGAACGGGAAGCCGAGGTGACGAAGGAGGGCACGACCCTCGTCGTCATTGGTCGCCGTGGTGACCACGGTGATGTCCATGCCCCGGACCCGGTCGATCTTGTCCTGGTCGATCTCGTGGAACATGACCTGCTCCGTGAGACCGAAGGTGTAGTTGCCACGGCCGTCGAACTGCTTCGGCGACAGGCCACGGAAGTCACGGATACGCGGCAGCGCGAGCGACAGCGTACGGTCCAGGAACTCCCACATCCGGTCACCACGAAGGGTGACGTGGCAGCCGATCGGCTGACCCTCACGCAGCTTGAACTGCGCGATGGACTTGCGGGCCTTGGTGACAGCCGGCTTCTGGCCGGTGATCGTGGTGAGGTCGCGCACGGCGCCATCGATCAACTTGGAGTCGCGGGCGGCGTCGCCCACACCCATGTTGACCACGATCTTGACCAGGCCGGGAATCTGCATGACGTTCTCGAACGAGAACTCCTCACGCAGCTTGCCGGCGATTTCCTCGCGGTACTTCGTCTTCAGACGCGGAGTGGTGGTGGTAGCCATCAGATGTCCTCACCCGTCCGCTTGGCAACGCGGATCTTGTTGCCTTCGTCGTCGAAGCGGTAACCGACGCGCGTGACGACCTTGTTGCCGTCCTTCTCCACGACGAGCTGAACGTTGCTCACGTGGATGGGGGCCTCGGTCGTGACAATGCCACCGGTCTGCGAACCGCGAGCCGTCTGACCGGCCTTGGTGTGCTTCTTGACCCGGTTGACACCCTCGACGAGGACGCGGTCCTGAGCGGGGTAGGCCACGATGACCTTGCCCTGCTTGCCCTTGTCCTTACCGGTGATGACCTGAACCAGGTCGCCCTTCTTGATCTTCATGCTTACAGCACCTCCGGCGCGAGCGAGATGATCTTCATGAACTTCTTCTCGCGCAGCTCACGGCCCACCGGGCCGAAGATACGGGTGCCGCGGGGGTCGCCGTCGTTCTTCAGAATGACGGCGGCGTTCTCGTCGAAGCGGATGTACGAGCCATCCTGACGACGACGCTCCTTGACGGTGCGAACGATGACGGCCTTGACGACGTCACCCTTCTTCACGTTGCCACCGGGGATCGCGTCCTTGACGGTGGCGACGATGACGTCACCGATGCCCGCGTAGCGGCGACCCGAACCACCGAGAACACGGATGGTGAGGATTTCCTTCGCACCCGTGTTGTCGGCGACGCGAAGTCGCGACTCCTGCTGGATCACGTCTATCTCCTGATCGTCTGCCGGTTCCCGGCGGGGGCTCCTTGACCGGAGCCCCCACCGAGCCTGGCGGAACTTGCCTGAGGGGAATGCCCCTCAGGAATTACTTGGCCTTCTCGAGGATCTCGACGACGCGCCACCGCTTCGTGGCGGACAGCGGCCGGGTCTCCATCAGGAGGACGCGGTCGCCGACGCCTGCGGCGTTCTGCTCGTCGTGCGCCTTGAGCTTGTTCGTACGGCGGATGACCTTGCCGTACAGCGCGTGCTTGACACGGTCCTCGACAGCGACGACGACGGTCTTGTCCATCTTGTCGCTGACGACCAGACCCTCACGGGTCTTGCGGAATCCGCGGTCGGTGTTCGTCTCAGTCACAGTCTTCTCGCTCATCAGGCGCTCTCCACCGTCTCGATGCCCAGCTCGCGCTCGCGCATCAGGGTGTAGATCCGGGCGATGTCCTTACGGACGGACTTGAGCCGACCGTGGTTCTCGAGCTGTCCGGTCGCCGCCTGGAAGCGGAGGTTGAACAGCTCTTCCTTGGCCTCGCGGAGCTTGTTGAGGAGCTCCTCGTTGCCCAGCTCGCGCAGCTCGGACGCCTTGGTACCGGCCGACATCACGACTCACCTGCCTCGCGCCGAACGATCCGGCACTTCATCGGAAGCTTGTGAGCAGCGCGGGTAAGCGCCTCACGAGCAATCTTCTCGTTCGGGTAGGACAGCTCGAACATCACCCGACCCGGCTTGACGTTCGCGATCCACCACTCGGGAGAACCCTTACCGGAACCCATGCGGGTCTCGGCAGGCTTCTTCGTCAGGGGGCGGTCCGGGTAGATGTTGATCCAGACCTTGCCGCCACGCTTGATGTGGCGGGTCATCGCGATACGAGCTGCCTCGATCTGGCGGTTCGTCACGTACGCCGGGGTCAGCGCCTGGATGCCGTACTCGCCGAACGCAACCTGCGTGCCACCCTTGGACATACCGCTGCGCTTCGGGTGGTGCTGCTTGCGGTGCTTGACCCTACGGGGGATCAGCATTTCGGTCAGGCCTCCGTTCCGGTGCTCTCAGCAGCCGGAGCGGCAGCGGCGGGAGCCTCGGCCTTGGGGGCCTCGGCAGCCGGAGCCGACTGCTGCTGCGGCTTGCGACCGCGACCGCCGCGCTCGCCACCGCGGCCACCACGGCCGGCCGGGCGGTCAGCGCCGCCACGGGCCGGGCGGTTGCCTGCGCGGGCAGCGGCGTTCTCGGCGCGGACCTCGGCGATGTTCTTGACGTCGCCCTTGTAGATCCAGACCTTCACGCCGATGCGGCCGAAGGTCGTCTTGGCCTCGAAGAAGCCGTAGTCGACGTTCGCGCGGAGCGTGTGCAGGGGCACACGGCCCTCGCGGTAGAACTCCGAGCGGGACATCTCGGCGCCGCCGAGGCGGCCACCGCACTGGATCTTGATGCCCTTGGCGCCGGCCTTCATCGAGCTCTGCATGCTCTTACGCATGGCACGACGGAAGGAGACGCGGGAGGAGAGCTGCTCGGCGACGGCCTGGGCCACCAGCTGAGCGTCCACCTCGGGGTTCTTGACCTCGAGGATGTTCAGCTGGACCTGCTTGCCGGTCAGCTTCTCCAGCTCGCCACGGATGCGGTCGGCCTCGGCGCCACGGCGACCGATGACGATGCCCGGGCGGGCGGTGTGGATGTCAACGCGGACGCGGTCGCGGGTGCGCTCGATCTCGACCTTCGAGATGCCGGCCCGCTCCATGCCCTTCGTCATCATGCGACGAATGGCAACGTCTTCCTTGACGTAGTCCTTGTACAGCTTGTCGGCGTACCAACGGGACTTGAAGTCCGTGGTAATGCCGAGCCGGAACCCGTGCGGGTTTACCTTCTGGCCCATTACCGGGTTCCTTCCTTGCTGCTGACGACCACGGTGATGTGGCTGGTCCGCTTACGGATCCGGTAGGCACGGCCCTGAGCACGCGGACGGAACCGCTTCAGGGTCGGGCCCTCGTCCACGTACGCCTCGCTGATGACCAGCGAAGAGGCGTCAGGGTGGTCGTAGTTGTGTGCGGCGTTGGCGATGGCGCTGTCCAGCACCTTGCCAACCGGCACGCTCGCGGCCTGCGGGGCGAAACGCAGGACCGCCTGAGCCTCCGTGGCATCCATGCCACGGATGAGGTCCACCACGCGGCGGGCCTTCATGGGCGTGACGCGGATGTACCGCGCCTGGGCCCTGGCTTCCATGGTTGTCCCTTCGGTGTGAGTCATAGTCGTTTCCACCCCGCGCTAGCGGCGCTTCGACTTCCGGTCGTCCTTGACGTGGCCGCGGAAGGTGCGAGTCGGCGAGAACTCGCCGAGCTTGTGGCCGACCATCGACTCGGTGACGAACACCGGGACGTGGATCTTGCCGTTGTGCACCGCGATGGTGTGACCCAGCATGGCCGGGATGATCATCGAGCGACGGGACCAGGTCTTGATGACGTTCTTGGTGCCTGCCTCGTTCTGTACGTCCACCTTCTTGATGAGGTGGCCGTCGACGAAGGGCCCCTTCTTGAGACTGCGCGGCATCTAAACCCGCTCCTAGCGCTTCTTGTTCGTCTTGCGGCGGCGGACGATGTACTTGCTCGATTCCTTCTTCGGCGAGCGAGTACGACCCTCCTTCTGACCCCACGGCGAGACCGGGTGGCGTCCACCGGAGGTCTTGCCTTCACCACCACCGTGCGGGTGGTCAACCGGGTTCATCGCAACACCGCGGACGGACGGGCGTACGCCCTTCCAGCGCATGCGACCGGCCTTGCCCCAGTTGATGTTCGACTGCTCGGCGTTGCCGACCTCGCCGATCGTGGCGCGGCAGCGGGCGTCGACCAGGCGGATTTCACCCGACGGCATACGAAGGTGGGCCATGGTGCCCTCCTTCGCCAGCAGCTGCACGGAGGCACCCGCGGAACGGGCGAACTTCGCGCCGCCGCCGGGCCGCAGCTCGATGGCGTGGATGGTCGTACCGACCGGGATGTTGCGCAGCGCCAGGTTGTTGCCGGGCTTGATGTCGGCGGCCGGGCCGTTCTCGACACGGTCGCCCTGCGTCAGGCCACGCGGCGCGATGATGTAGCGCTTCTCGCCGTCCGCGTAGTGCAGGAGCGCGATGCGCGCGGTGCGGTTCGGGTCGTACTCGATGTGCGCGACCTTGGCCGGCACGCCGTCCTTGTCGTGACGACGGAAGTCGATCACGCGGTAGGCGCGCTTGTGTCCACCACCCTGGTGGCGAACAGTGATCCGACCGGCGTTGTTACGGCCGCCCTTGCTGTGCAGGGGGCGGACCAGCGACTTCTCCGGCGTGGACCGCGTGATCTCGACAAAGTCGGCGACGCTGGAGCCACGACGGCCCGGGGTCGTCGGCTTGTACTTGCGGATACCCATTTCTCAGTCCTCGTCCGATTCCGGACGATCCAGACCGCCCTTAGGCGGTCGGACCGCCGAAGATGTCGATACGGTCGCCCTCGGCGAGGGTCACGATGGCGCGCTTGGTGTCAGCGCGCTTGCCGAAACCGGTCTTGGTGCGCTTGCGCTTACCCTGCCGGTTGATCGTGTTGACCCCGGTGACCTTGACCGAGAAGACCGCTTCCACGGCCTGCTTGATCTGGGTCTTGTTGGAGCCGGGCGCGACGATGAACGTGTACTTGTTCTCGTCGAGCAGCGCGTAGCTCTTCTCGGAAACGACCGGCTTGACGAGAACGTCGCGCGGGTCCGAGTAGGTCTTGCTGGTAACGGTCGCCTCGCTCATCAGGCGTCGCTCCCTTCGGTCTCAGCGGTCTGGGGGCCAGACACGAAGGACTCGAGGGCGGCCTGGGTGAAGACCACGTCGTCAGAGACGATCACGTCGTACGTGTTCAGCTGGCCCGGCTCCAGGATGTGCACCTGGGGCAGGTTGCGGGCGGACAGCCACGCGGCCTCGTCGGCGCGGTCGACGACCAGGAGCAGGTTCTTGCGCTCCGAGATCTTGCCGAACAGCGTCTTGGCGGCCTTGGTGGAGACGGCACCCTCGACCACGCCGGTGACGACGTGGATGCGGGAGTGACGGGCCCGGTCCGAGAGGGCACCGCGCAGGGCGGCGGCCTTCATCTTCTTCGGGGTCCGCTGCGAGTAGTCACGCGGCTGCGGGCCGTGGACGACGCCACCGCCGACGAACTGCGGCGCACGGGTCGAACCCTGGCGCGCGCGGCCGGTGCCCTTCTGGCGGTACGGCTTGCGGCCACCGCCACGGACTTCGCCGCGGGTCTTGGTCTTGTGCGTGCCCTGACGGGCAGCTGCCAGCTGCGCGACAACGACCTGGTGGATCAGCGGAACGCTGGTCTTCGCGTCGAAGATCTCCGCGGGGAGCTCGACGGTACCGGCCTTGTCGCCTGCCGGCGAAAGGATCTCAATGGTGCTCATTACCTCAAGCCCCCTTGGCCGCGGTACGGACCAGGACGAGGCCGCCGTTCGGACCGGGAACTGCGCCCTTGATGAGGAGCAGACCCTTCTCCGCGTCAACCGCGTGGATGGTCAGGTTCTGGGTGGTGACACGCTCGTTGCCCATGCGACCCGCCATGCGCATGCCCTTGAAGACACGGCCGGGGGTGGCACAGCCACCGATGGAGCCGGGCATGCGGTGCACACGGTGGGCACCGTGGGACGCCTTGCCACCCTTGAAGTTGTGACGCTTCATCACACCGGCGAAGCCCTTGCCCTTGCTCTTGCCCGTGACGTCAACCTTGACGCCGGACTCGAACACCTCGGCAGTGACCTCCTGGCCCAGCGTGTACTCGCTGGCGTCAGGGGTGCGGAGCTCCACCAGGTGGCGGCGCGGGGTCACGTCGGCCTTGGCGAAGTGACCCTTGAGGGGCTTGTTCACCTTGCGGGGGTCGATCTCGCCGAAGGCGATCTGGACTGCCTCGTAGCCGTCGTTGTCGTTGGTGCGAACCTGGGTGACGACGCAGGGCCCGGCCTTGACGACGGTCACCGGGACGACCCGGTTGTTCTCGTCCCAGACCTGGGTCATGCCGAGCTTCTCGCCCAGGACGCCCTTAATGTTCTTAGCCATCTCGCGCGTCACCTCAGAGCTTGATCTCGATGTCGACGCCCGCCGGCAGGTCGAGACGCATCAGCGAGTCAACCGTCTTCGGCGTGGGGTCGAGGATGTCGATGAGGCGCTTGTGCGTGCGCATCTCGAAGTGCTCGCGCGAGTCCTTGTACTTGTGCGGCGACTTGATGACGCAGTACACGTTCTTCTCAGTGGGCAGCGGCACCGGGCCCGCGACCGACGCACCAGTGCGGGTCACCGTCTCGACGATCTTCTTCGCCGAGGAGTCGATGACCTCGTGGTCGTAGGCCTTGAGCCGGATGCGGATCTTCTGTCCCGCCATGGCTACTAGTAGTCCTGTCTCTCATAACGCTCTGGAACCCGGGGGTTCTAAGGACTCCGTCTCCGACCCACGCGGTCGGGCGTGTCGCATCCCCTCTACGCAGATCTCCCGAAGGATTTCCCAACCAAGGGGGTGCGGGCCCGAGGACCGCGAGACCGGGGGCGGAACACCCACCGGGTGCCTGGCCTGTGCCCCACTGACGCTTCCCGGAAGATTCCCGTACTTCCGACCCGTAAAGGGTCGACGAGTACTGTGGGACTCGCTTCCGGTCCTCCCGGCGGGAGGCGCGCAGCATTGACACTCAACCGAGCAACCTGGCCAGTGTGCCATACGGGGCGTGAGCCTGGCCAATCGGGTGGAGGATCTTACCCCTCGTGGTCGCTCGGTCAAACGCGGGCGCGCAGCGGGAGCCCTGGGGGCCGTACGGGCATCGCACATCGTAATTCGGTCGAACGCCGTTCGCCCCCGCCCCTACAGTGACCGGCCGGGCTCACCGTCGTCACCAGGGGCATGCATCATGCGTACGCACTATCCACGCACGGCCCATCTGCCCTGGTCCCCGGGGGCCACCTCGGACGATGTACGGATCGCGGACCTCTGCGCGCTGGCCGGCCGCGAGGTCGTCGTCACCGAGAAGCTGGACGGCGAGAACACCACGCTCTACGCCGATGGACTCCACGCCCGCTCCCTCGATTCCGCCCACCATCCCTCGCGTGGGTGGGTGAAGGCACTCCAGGGCAGGATCGGAGCCCGGATACCCGACGGGTGGCGGGTGTGCGGCGAGAACATGTTCGCGCGCCATTCGATCCCGTACGACGGCCTGGAGAGCTTCTTCTACGGCTTCTCCGTCTGGGACGGGGAGCACTGCCTGGGCTGGGACCGGACGGTGGTGTTCCTGCGCGAGCTGGGGATTCCGGTGCCGCCGGTGCTGTGGCGCGGGGTGTTCGACGCGCGCGCCGAGAAGGCCCTGCGGGCGTTGAAGCCGGACACGGCACGGCAGGAGGGGTACGTCGTACGGCCCGCCGACGGCTTCGACGCACCGGACTTCGGGCGCCTGGTGGCGAAGTGGGTGCGGCCCGGCCACGTACAGACCGATACGCACTGGATGCACGCCTCCGTAGTGGAGAACGGGCTCGGCCCGGCCGCCGCCCTGTGGGCCGTACGGTCGGGGGCACCGGTCGACGCGGCGGCACTGGCCGACGCGACGGGTGCGGCATCGGGGAACGCCGGGGCTGCCGTGGCGATGGGCGATTCCCTCGACGCATTGGGCCGGACGGGCGACGACCGGCTGACCGGCGTACTGGCCGCGCTGATGCACCGCGGACGGCGTACGGAGCTGGCGCCCGCGCTGGCCAGGACGCTGGGGATGCCATTGGCCCGGCGCATCGCGGATCTCGTCGGACTGCACCCCGCACTGCACCGCCCGTACCCGGACGAGGAGCGCCGGACCGGCCTGGTCCGGATGTCGTTCGCCGCCGATCTGCCGCTGCTGCACGCGCTGGCCGCCGCCGTGGCGGACACCGACGGGACCCGTGAACAGGTGGAGTGGTCGGCGCTGCACGCGGAGGACGTACGGGAACCGGACGGGCTGCGCGAGGCGTTCGCGGATCTGGAGCCGACGGCCGCCTCCCGCTGCTGGGCGCAGGCCCGGGAGGCGTACGCCCTGGGCCGGGTCACCACCGCCGAGGAGGCGGTCGCCGCGACCTGGCGGTGGCGGGGCGGGGACTTCCCGCGCCTGGTCCATCTGGTCGGCCCCTCCGGCAGCGGCAAGAGCACCTTCGCGCGCGCTCTGCCCGGCGTGGACACGTACCTCTCGCTCGACGATCTGCGGCTGGCCCGGGGATCACGCGCCGACCAGAGGGCCAACGGGGAGGTGCTGCGCGAGGGGCTCGACCGGCTGGACACCGCGCTCGCAACGGGTGGCACGGTCGTCTGGGACGCCACCTCGCTCAACGCGCACCAGCGCTCCCTGGTGCACGCGGTCGCCCGGCGCAGGGACGCGCTGCTCACCCACGCCGTGGCGCTGGTCGACGAGGCGGAGCTGATCCGCCGCAACGACCGCCGCAGCCACCCGGTGCCCCCTCAGGTGCTGACCTCGCAACTGCACCGGTTCGTACCCCCGTACCCCGGCCAGGCGCACCGCACCTGGTACATCGGCGCGAGCGGGACCGTGGAGGACAGGGCGTAGATGCGTACCAGCGACGAGATCTATCACCGGGTCCGCTGGGACTCCCGGTTCGACCCGGCGCGCTTCGTGCTGGGCGTGGCGCAGCGCGGGCGGGAGCCCAAGCGGGTGCCGCTGCCCCGGTTCACACCCGGCGGGGACATTCCCTGGCACCGGGTGCTGTTCTTCGAGGCGGACGGCGAGGTGGTGTGGAGCCGGTCCTCGGGCGTGGACCGGATCGACGCGACGGACGCCGGACGGGTACGCACCCCGCGCCGGCTGCCGTCCCCGTACTTCACCTCCCGTACGCCGCACGCGTACTCCGTACCGGAGGCCGCCTGGACCCCCGCACCCGAGAACCCGCCGGCGCCTGCACATCGGGGCTCCCTGACGCTGCTGACCTGGAACACCCTCTGGGACCGCTACGACAGCGACCGCATCGACACCGCCCGGCGCCGTCCGCTGCTTCTGGACGCCCTCCGCTCGGCGGACGCGGACGTCATCGCCCTCCAGGAGGCCGAACCCGCCCTGCTCGGCCTGCTGTTGTCCACGCCCTGGGTCCGCGAGAGCTACACCCTCTGGGCCGACCCGGCCGGCCGGGATGTCGCCGACTGCGGTCTGCTGCTGCTCAGCAGGCTCCCGGTCCGGGAGGCGGGCCTGCATGTCCTCGGCCCGCACAAGGCGGTCGCCGCCGTGGTCGTGGAGACCGCCGAAGGGCCGGTCACGGTTGCGGTCACGCATCTCAGCAGCGACCACTCGGCGGACGGCGCCGCTCGGCGCGATGCCGAACTGGCCGATCTGGCGGTGGGGCTGGCCGCTGTCGAGGGTGATGTGCTGCTGGTCGGGGACTTCAACGACGGGGGCGACACCCCGCAGGACCGGCTGGCGATGGCGGACGCCTGGAGTCAGGTGCACGGCTCGGACGACCGGACGCCGACCTTCGATCCGTCCGTCAATCCGCTGGCCGCCGTCTCCTCCCTGACGGGGCGGGTGTCCCGGCTGGACCGGGTCCTGGTCCGGTCGGAGCGGCTGCGGCCGGTGTCGGCGGTGCTGCTGGGCGACACGGCGTCGCCGGACGGGCTGTACGTCTCGGACCACTTCGGGGTACGGGTGCGCTTCACCGGCAGCGCGGTACCGATCGGCGCGTCCGGTTTTGGACAGGTCTCGTGGTTCGATGCCCCGGCGGCCTCCCGTCCCAGCGCGACGGAACCCGGACAGGTCCCGTGGCTCGCGCGCGCCGTCCCGGCGGCCACCCGGCCCACCGCGACCGATGCGGCGGACATCGTCCGCCGGGTGACCGACGCCCTGCCCGAGGGCATCGTCCATCCGGTCGGCTCGCGGCGGATGTGCTGTGCGCTGTACGGCGCCGATGTGGACCTGGTCGCGGCGCTGCCCGGCACCGTCGATCCCACGGCGCTACGGGAACGGCTGGCCGCGGCCCTCCCCGAGGCGGTGGGCCTCCGCGAGGTGACCGGGGCGCGCGTGCCCGGCCTGCGCTTCGGTCTCCATGGGCTCCAGGTGGACCTGGTGACCGTCGCGACCGGCGACCTCCCGTCGGCCGAGGCGGTCCCCCGCCGCACCGAACTGGGCGAGGCGGCGGCCACGGCCCTGAGCGCGGTGAGCGACGCGGACGCCGTGCTCGCGGCAACGGGCCCGCACCGGGCGGCGTTCACCCGCCTCGCCCGCGAGGTGAAGGCGTGGGCCGGGGCGCGCGGTCTGGATTCCGCCCCGTGCGGCGGGCTGCCCGGCCTTGCCTGGTCCGTGCTGGCGGCCCACACCGCCCACGACGCCGGTGACCTGCCGCCCGTGCCGTTGCTGCGGCACTTCTTCGCGACCTGGGCGGCGTGGGACTGGGAGCGGGCGGTCGGGTGGGAGGAGCCCGGCGCCGTCCCCCTTGTGGGGGCAGTCGGGTCCCAGAAGCCCGGTTCCCACCCCCACACCGTGGGGACGGTCGGCGAAAAGCCCGGCCCGTTCCCCCTCACCGTGCTCACCCCGACCGCCCCCGTGCGTTCCTGCACCTCGCAGGTCTCCCCCACAGGCCGCGACCTCATCGCCGAGGAACTCTTCCGCGCCTGGGAGATCCTGGAGTCCGCCGCCGACTCCGACCCGGTACCGCACGCCCTGCTCTGCGCCCCACCGCCCCTGCACCTGCGCCACGCCGCCTGGGCGATCGTCTCCGTACGACAGGGCGCGGACGAGGGCCGCTTCCGGGGCCGGCTCCTGGCCCTGCTCGCCGCCCTCGCGGAAGCGGGCTCCCCGGACGCCCACGCCTGGCCCCGCCCGTGCGGCACCGACGCGTCCCACGTCCAGTACGCGATCGGCCTCGGCCGCACCCCGCCCGACGCGGCCCGGCTGGCCGAGATCGGCGGGGAGTTGCTGCGCGGGCTGTCCGGAGCGGAGCTCACCCGCACGGGAGCCGCAGCTGGGCGGCCGGTTCGCTGAACACCGGCGGCCACGGAGGGGTAGAACCCCTGTTCGGCGCCTCGGTACAACGCCGCAGGGCGGCGACGGCCCTCACCCTCGACTCCGGAGGACCGGGCCGGATCGTCACCCGCACCGTCTCGTACAACCGGCCCACGAACGAAGCGACCCCCACCGCGCTCAGAGCCGCCCACCACCGGTCCCGCACCGGGCCAGCCCACGCCGCTTCCGTGCCGAGTGCGTAGGCGATGAGGCCATGGGGGCGCGGCATCGGCACCGCCGTGCTGCGGTCGCTGCTCACCCGGGCCGATGACGAAGGCGTGACCGTCCGCCTGGACGTGCTGGAGGGCAGCGCCGCCCGGGCTCTCTACGAACGGCACGGGTTCACCGAGGAACGGCAGGACCCGATCGACGTGTTCATGGTGCGCGCCCCCGCGCGTTGAGCCGTCCGGGTTCTTGGGCCCGCACCCGTAGAAACCCAGGCAACCCACCCCCGGCAATCTCCGTCTATCCCCCCGCAGCAGCGGCTCGCCCCCCGCCGCCACCTGCACGAATCGGCACGCAGCACAGGGCCGCCCAGCCGCCCGCTGCGGGGGAAGTGGACGGAGCACGGTGTGACGGATCGACCTGCGTTGCGCGCATCCCATGCGGGAGTACCTCGGCGCGCTCTGCTGAAGGCGGCGGCCGGTGTGCCCGGCCTGGCCGCCCTCAGCGCATGCACGGCGCCTGCGCCTCCCCGCCGTCGGGATACCGCCGCGGACCCGACGCCCGGCCTGCCGATCAGCACCTCGCACCCGGCCCTGATGATGCAGATCCTCGCCCACCCGGACGACGACCTGTACTTCATGAACCCGGACACCCAGCAGGCCTTCGCCGCCGGGACACCACTGGTCTGCGTCTATCTGACCGGCGGCGAGGCCACCGGCATCAATCGCATGCCCGGCCAGCCGCTGCCCGTCCCCGACAAGGCCGCGTACTCCTCTTCCCGTCACCAGGGGCTCCGCCAGGCGTACGCGACGCTGCTCGGACTCGGCCGGTTCACGAAGTGGCAGAAGTCCGTCATCGACCTCGACGGCAACCACCGGGCCGAGATCAACAGCCTTTCGCACGACGGCCGCAAGGTCGAGCTGATCTTCATCAACACCGCTATGCACACCACGTATGGCCGTCTCGGCCTGCCCAGTCTCTGGCGGGACCGGCGGCTCGTCCTGCCCACGGTCGTCGCCGACAACTCACCGCTGCAGCAGGTGGGCTCGTACACGTACGACGGACTGATCGACGTCCTGGTCGGGCTGTTCGACCGGTACCGGCCCAGCATCGTGCACACCATGGACCCGGATCCCGACATCCAGCACAGCAGCGAGGCCGTCCGCCGCCGGGACAGTGAGCAGCAGGGCTACTCCGACCATCCCGACCACACCGCGACCGCGTTGTTCACCTGGACCGCTCTGATCCGGTGGGTGGCGCGGGCCACCCAGGGCGGTGGGAAGGTGCCGAGCTTCGCCACCACGGCGTTCCGCGGGTACTACAACCGGCACTGGCCGAAGAATCTGCCGCCCGCCGTGCTCGCGGAGAAGGCATCGCGCCTGGTGCCCTACGGCGGTTCGGCCGACTGGGACTGCGGCAACCCCGCCGGCTGCGGTGACTACGGTGTCGGCGGCAACCGGCCGCTGACCAACCGGAAGGGCTGGGTACGGTCCACCCACTACCGCTACCCCGGCCCCCGGCCGGCCGTCGCCACCGGCCCGGACGGCCGGCTCGTCGCCTACGGGGTGCTGGGGCTGCGGGCGGTGCGCTGGCGCGAGAGCGCCCCGGGCAGCGGGGTGTGGGACGCGCCGGACGACCTCGGCGGCGGCCCGCTCGCCCCGATTCTGGGCAGCGCGACGCTGCCGGACGGACGGCAGTTGCTCTTCGGGCTCCGGTTCGCCGCTCTCAGCGGGCACGGCGCCGACAACGAACGTGAGATCGTCGCGCTGGAGCAGCGTTCCCCCGGCGGCGGCTTCCGGGCCTGGCAGGGGCTGGGAAACCCGGAGCGGAGCCATGACAACGGGCGCCGGATCGGCGTGCCCGTCGCGGTCGCCGCCCCCGACGGGCAGGTCCATCTCTTCGTGCGGAACGCGGAGAAGGGCCTCAGTACGCGGGTACGGGACACGTCCGGCCGGTGGAGCGGATGGCGGGACATGGGCGGGGGCGAGATCCAGGACGGGCTGTCCGCCGTGGTGGACGACGCGGGGTGTGTCCATGTCTTCGCGGCGGGCCGTTTCGCGGTGCATCACTGGACGCAGGACGCGCCCGGGGACGCACTGACGGCGCGCACCCAGATCAGCGGGGTGCCGGTGCCGGGTGACGGTCCGGGTGCGCTGGCGGCATCGGACGGGTCCACCGATCTGTTCTACCGGGCGGCGGCGAAGGCCGCGGTGACGACCGTACGGACCGGGGAGACGGCGGGCGAGACCGGCATCGAAGGGTACGGGCGGACCATCGAGGACCGGACCGGCTTCGACGGGTACGGACCGGTCACCGCCGCCGGGTCTCCGCACGGCCCGGTACTGCTCGGCCGCACCGAGAAGGGCCTGATCCAGGTCCGTACCGCCGGAAAGCTCTCCGTGCGGGAGCGCGGCCCGGTGGCGCTGGACCGCCCCGCGCTGCACATCGGAACGGCCGGGCGGCCGACGGTGGTGGCACTGGGGGTCGACGCCCGCCCGTGGCTCTGGCGCCCCCAGCAGGCCTGACGACACAGGTGGGCACCTGCCCGAGGCAGCGGCTGCCACCGTCATGCTCAAGGCGCTGATCGCCGAGGACATGGCGGTCGTACGGGAGGGGCTGGCATCCGTGCGGGCGCGAGGTGTGACCCAGGCCACCCGCGGCGACGAGGTCCGCGCCGGCCGCCCGGCCCGACGTGGCCGTGCTGGATGTCGCCATGCCCGGCCAGGACGGCATCGCCACAGCACGTCAACTCGCCGAACGACTGCCGTCATGCCGCATGCTCGTCCTGACCGTACTCGACCGGCCGGGCCATCTGCGGGCAGCCGGGGAAGCGGGCGCCGCCGGCCACCAACTCGGAGCCTGCGCGATGTCGTCACATACCGAAGGGCCCCGGTCCACCGCTTACGCGGCGGGCCGGGGCCCTTCTTGGTGCTCTGTGCGGAGCAACCAGGTCAGACAGTCAGGTAATTACTTGACGATCTTGGTGACCTGGCCGGCGCCCACGGTCCGGCCACCCTCACGGATGGCGAACTTCAGGCCCTCTTCCATGGCGACAGGCTGGATGAGGTTGACCGTCATGACGGTGTTGTCACCCGGCATGACCATCTCGGTGCCCTCGGGAAGGGTCACCACGCCCGTCACGTCCGTGGTACGGAAGTAGAACTGCGGGCGGTAGTTGTTGAAGAAGGGGGTGTGACGGCCACCCTCGTCCTTCGACAGGATGTAGGCCTGGGCCTCGAACTCGGTGTGCGGCGTGACCGAACCGGGCTTGATGATGACCTGGCCGCGCTCGACGTCCTCGCGCTTGATGCCACGGAGGAGCAGACCGACGTTCTCACCGGCCTGGCCCTCGTCGAGCAGCTTGCGGAACATCTCGATGCCGGTGACCGTGGTGGTGGTCTTCTCCTGCTTGATACCGACGATGTCGACGGTCTCGTTGACCTTCAGGACACCACGCTCGATACGACCGGTGACGACGGTGCCACGACCGGTGATCGTGAAGACGTCCTCGATCGGCATCAGGAACGGCTTGTCGACGTCGCGCTCGGGCTGCGGGATCGACTCGTCGACGGCCTTCATCAGGTCGAGGACGGTCTGGCCCCACTCCTTGTCGCCCTCGAGCGCCTTGAGCGCCGAGACCTTGACGACCGGCAGGTCGTCGCCCGGGAACTCGTACTCGGAGAGGAGCTCACGGACCTCGAGCTCGACGAGCTCCAGGATCTCCTCGTCGTCCACCATGTCGGCCTTGTTCAGGGCGACGACGATGTACGGAACGCCGACCTGGCGGGCCAGGAGCACGTGCTCCTTGGTCTGCGGCATCGGGCCGTCGGTGGCGGCAACCACGAGGATGGCGCCGTCCATCTGCGCCGCACCCGTGATCATGTTCTTGATGTAGTCGGCGTGACCCGGGCAGTCGACGTGCGCGTAGTGACGCGACTCCGTCTGGTACTCGACGTGCGCGATCGAGATCGTGATACCGCGCTGGCGCTCCTCGGGAGCCTTGTCGATCTGGTCGAAGGCCGAGGCCTCGTTCAGGTCCGGGTACGCGTCGTGCAGCACCTTGGTAATGGCGGCCGTGAGGGTCGTCTTACCGTGGTCAATGTGACCGATGGTGCCGATGTTGACGTGCGGCTTAGTCCGCTCGAACTTCGCCTTCGCCACTGGGTCCTCCTGTGGAGTGGTTCTGTACGCCTTGCTTCATCGGCGCCAGGTGATCTTTGCTGGGATGCCGGGGCCGGGGGGCATGCACCGCATTGCTTGCGCTTTGCGACGAATGCCCCACCAGGCTCCGGTGACAAGCCTAAAGCGTGAGCTCGGGAGAGTTACTCGCCCTTGGCCTTCGCGATGATCTCCTCGGCGACGTTCCGCGGAACCTCGGCGTAGGAGTCGAACTGCATCGAGTAGCTTGCGCGACCCGAGGTCTTGCTGCGGAGGTCTCCGACGTAGCCGAACATCTCCGAGAGGGGCACGAGGCCCTTCACGACGCGAGCGCCGCTGCGCTCCTCCATGGCCTGGATCTGGCCACGGCGGGAGTTGAGGTCGCCGATGACGTCACCCATGTAGTCCTCGGGCGTGGTGACCTCGACGGCCATCATCGGCTCAAGGAGCACGGGGGACGCCTTGCGGGCACCCTCCTTGAACGCCTGCGAACCGGCGATCTTGAAGGCGAGCTCGGAGGAGTCGACCTCGTGGTAGCCACCGTCGAGAAGGGTGACGCGGACGCCGACCATCTCGTAACCGGCCAGGATGCCGAACTGCATGGCTTCCTGAGCACCCGCGTCCACCGAGGGGATGTACTCACGGGGGATGCGGCCACCGGTGACCTTGTTGACGAACTCGTAGGACGCGTCGCCACCCTCGAGGGGCTCAAGGGCGATCTGCACCTTCGCGAACTGGCCGGTACCACCAGTCTGCTTCTTGTGCGTGTAGTCGATGCGCTCGACGGCCTTGCGGATCGTCTCGCGGTACGCGACCTGCGGCTTGCCGACGTTCGCCTCGACGCGGAACTCGCGCTTCATGCGGTCGACGAGCACCTCGAGGTGAAGCTCGCCCATACCACCGATGATGGTCTGGCCGGTCTCCTCGTCGGAGTGCACCTGGAAGGACGGGTCCTCCTCGGAGAGGCGCTGGATGGCGACACCCAGCTTCTCCTGGTCACCCTTGGACTTGGGCTCGATGGCGACCTGAATGACCGGCGCCGGGAAGTCCATGGACTCCAGGATGACCGGGTTCTTGTCGTCACACAGCGTCTCGCCGGTGGTGGTCTGCTTCAGGCCCATGACGGCGATGATGTCACCGGCACCCACCGACGCGATCTCCTCACGCTTGTTCGCGTGCATGCGGTAGATCTTGCCGATGCGCTCCTTCTTGCCCTTGACCGAGTTCAGCACCGCGGTGCCGGCCTCGAGGCGACCGGAGTAGATCCGGACGAAGGTGAGCTTGCCGAGGTGCGGGTCGCTCGCGATCTTGAACGCCAGGCCGGAGAACGGCTCGTCGTCCGAGGGCTTGCGCTTGATGACAACCTCGGGGTCCTTGACGTCGTGGCCCTCGATGGCCTCGACGTCCAGGGGGGAAGGCAGGTAGCGGACGACCGCGTCGAGCAGGGGCTGGACACCCTTGTTCTTGAACGCCGTGCCACAGAACACCGGGGTGACGGTGACGGAGTCGGCGCTGCCCTTCGATGCGAGGGTGATCCGACGGATCGCCTCGTGCAGCTGCTCGTGGGTGGGCTCCTCGCCCTCCAGGTACAGCTCCATCATGGCGTCGTCGTTCTCCGAGACGGCCTCGAGGAGCTTGCCGCGCCATTCCTCGGCGGCCTCCTTGAGGTTGTCCGGGATCTCGACGGTGTCGTACATCTCGCCCTTGGCGGCCTCTTCGGGGTACACGAAGGCCTTCATCGTCACGAGGTCGACGACGCCGCGGAAGTCGGCCTCCGCACCGATGGGGAGCTGCATGACGATCGGGACAGCACCAAGGCGCTGGACGATCATGTCGACACAACGGAGGAAGTCGGCGCCGGTACGGTCGAGCTTGTTGACGAAGCAGATACGCGGCACGCCGTAGCGGTCCGCCTGACGCCAGACGGTCTCGGACTGCGGCTCGACGCCCGCCACACCGTCGAACACGGTGACGGCGCCGTCGAGGACGCGGAGCGAACGCTCCACCTCGACGGTGAAGTCGACGTGACCCGGGGTGTCGATGATGTTGATGGTGTGGTCAACATCATTGAGCGGCCAGTGACAGGTCGTCGCGGCAGACGTGATCGTGATGCCGCGCTCCTGCTCCTGCTCCATCCAGTCCATCGTGGCAGCGCCGTCGTGGACTTCACCGATCTTGTACGAAACGCCGGTGTAGAACAGGATCCGCTCAGTGGTGGTCGTCTTGCCCGCGTCGATGTGGGCCATGATCCCGATGTTGCGGACCTTGGCCAGGTCAAGCGAAGTGGTGGCCATAAGGCTCAATCTTCTCTCGGTCTCGATGTGGGTAGCGACTACCAGCGGTAGTGCGCGAAGGCCTTGTTGGACTCGGCCATCTTGTGGGTGTCCTCGCGCTTCTTGACGGCAGCGCCAAGACCGTTGGAGGCGTCGAGCAGCTCGTTCATGAGGCGCTCGGTCATGGTCTTCTCGCGGCGGGCGCGGGAGTAACCCACGAGCCAGCGCAGCGCGAGGGTGGAGGCGCGACCGGGCTTGACCTCGATCGGCACCTGGTAGGTGGCGCCACCGACACGGCGGGACTTGACCTCGAGCGAGGGCTTGACGTTCTCAAGCGCGCGCTTCAGCGTGATGACCGGGTCGTTGCCGGTCTTCTCGCGGAGGCCTTCCATGGCGCCGTACACGATCCGCTCGGCAGTGGAACGCTTGCCGTTGAGCAGGATCTTGTTGATCAGCGAGGTGACAAGAGGAGAACCGTAGACCGGGTCGATGATGACCGGGCGCTTCGGGGCGGGGCCCTTACGAGGCATTCTTACTTCTCCTTCTTGGCGCCGTAGCGGCTGCGGGCCTGCTTGCGGTTCTTGACACCCTGGGTGTCAAGGGAGCCGCGGATGATCTTGTAACGAACACCCGGCAGGTCCTTCACACGGCCACCACGCACGAGCACAATGGAGTGCTCCTGCAGGTTGTGTCCCTCACCCGGGATGTAGGCCGTGACCTCGATACCGGAGGTCAGACGCACACGCGCGACCTTACGGAGTGCCGAGTTCGGCTTCTTCGGGGTGGTCGTGAACACACGCGTGCAGACGCCGCGGCGCTGGGGCGAACCCTCGAGTGCGGGCGTCTTGTTCTTCTCGACCTTGTCCTGCCGGCCCTTCCGGACCAGCTGCTGGATCGTAGGCACTACTTCTCCGGTTTCTGTGTGCCGTTCGTGAAACTAACCTGAAACGTCACCGACCCACGCGGTCGGGTGTGTCGAATGCTGCAGGCTCCTGCCGCAAGGCAGAAGGAGCGCAGATTGCGGTGGCCACTGACGGACTCGCCATGCGGTTGAGGACACGCACACGAGCCCAGGCACACCCCAGGCACAAGGTCTGAGCGTACCTACCTCATCGACTCCGGTCAAAACAAATGCTGGAGGCCCCGACACGCCCGGCATGTCCCCCGGTCGTTCTCCCGCCCGCCACCAATTCTTTCCGTTTACAACCAGCCGACCCGCACTTGTCGTAGCTTGATCGGTCCGTCTCGGCGATCGGGGGAGCCCATGAGCGGCGCGTACGTACCGGGCGACGGGGGCCTGGAGGACCGGGTGCCCTTTCTGGCTCGGCTTGAACACGACGACCGGTCCAGACTTCTCGGCCTCGGCCGCGAGCTACGGTTCGCGCCCCGTATCGAGCTTCTGCACCAGAACGAACCCTCCTCGTACGTCCTCTTCATCGTCCACGGCTGGACCAAGGTCACCGCCTCGGCCGCCAACGGCTACGAGGCGCTACTCGCCCTGCGCGGCCCCGGCGACATCATCGGTGAGTCCGCCGCACTGACCGGCAGGCCCCGCTCCGCCACGGTGACAGCGCTGGAGCCGGTCCGGGCCGTGGCCGTGCCACGGGAACTGTTCAAGGAGTTCCTGTCCAGCTCCACCGGCGTCTCGTTCGCCCTGCTCGGGCTCACCTCCGACCGTACGCGCGCCGCCGACCGGCGCCGGCTGGAGTTCGCGTCGATGAGCGTGCGCGAGCGCTTCGCCGCCCTCCTGCTCGACCTGGCCCGCACCCACGGCAGGCGCACCGATGAGGGCATCGAGCTCGCTGTACCGCTGAGCAAGCAGGAGCTCGCGGGATCGGTGGGCGCTTCGCGCGAGATGGTGCAGCGGCTGCTCAAGGAGTTGAGGGAGAGGGGCGCGGTGAGCACGGGGCGGCGGGCGCTGCTCATCAGGCGACCGGACATCCTGCGCCGGATTGCCCGAGAGGAGCGGCCGGAGCCGGAGCCCCGTCCTGCTCCTGGCCCTGGGGCGGAGCCGGGGCCGGATCACAGAGGCGGGTCCGGTCTCTGACCTCCGGCGGTGACTCCGGGCGGCCTCAGGGCGGGTCGGGCCTCTGACCTCCAACGGTGACTCCGGGTGACCTCGCCGTCCCCGAGGGCGACTCTGTGCACACGGTCACACTCCGAGTGCGTCATCCGTCCTCACTGCCCGTGCCACGCCGCCACCACACTCCTCACAGCACGGCATCCCACGAGAGGCGACCCATGACCCATCCAGTGAGCCGCACCATCCTGCTGCTCGACATCGAAAAGTTCAGCGACCGGGACGACGTCGAGCAGTCGTATCTGCGCCGGATGCTGTACGACGTGGCCGACCGCACCATGCTCGCCGCCGGCATCGACGAGACCAGGCGGCAGCGGGCGGACCGCGGCGACTCGGTCATGGAGCTCATCGACGCGGACGCCTCGGTGCCCACGCTGCTGCGCACGCTGCTCACCGACGTACCGGCCCAGCTGCGGGCAGTGAACCGGATGGCGTCCAGCTCGGCACAGATGCGGCTGCGCGCGGTCGTCGCGGCGGGTTACGTGGCGGTCGACGAACTCAACGGCTGGGTCGGCTCCGACCTCAATCACGCCTGCCGGCTGTTGGACGCGTCCCTGCTGCGGGCCGCGCTGCGCGAGCGGACGGACGCATTCGCCCTCTGCGTGTCGGAGAACGTGTATGCCGGAATCGTGCGCCACAACCATCTCGGCGTACCTGCCGAGGAGTTCACTGCCATCTCGGTGCCCAGCAAGAACGGAGTGCTGAAGGCATGGCTTCACGGCCCCGTTCCGACCGGGCCCCGGCAGGACCACCATGAAGCGGGGGACGACGTCCCAGTGCCGGAGCGGAAAGGGGAGGGGAAGTCCGGCGCCGGGACCACGGCCGGCCGGCCGGCCGCGTCCCGTCCGCCGTCCGGCCCCCAGGGCACCGGCGCGCGGTTCGGCGGCGGCCTCGTCGTCGGCGACAACCACGGCGTCTCCGCCGGAACGGTCAACGGCGACATCAACTTCGGCGGTACCGGTGGCCGGGGTGAGCGCGGATGAGCCCAAAAACCGCCGACCCGCAGGCGCAGCAGCCGGCGCCGTCCACGGACGACAAGCCCGAGCAGCCGGCCGCCGAGGACGCCGACAGCAAGGAGTCGGCCGCCGAGGAGCAGGACCAGCCCCAGAGCGCCTGGTCGGCCCGGCGCGACCTGGAGGACCACACTCCGCGGAGCATGAAGTTCGACGTCGGCACCCGGTTCGGCGGCGGGCTGACGGGCCGCGACAACCACGGTGTCAGCGCGGGCCGGATCGCCGGTGACGTGATCATGGGCAGCAAGACCGAGATCTTCTACCAACTCGGCGGCACCACACACTCTTCCGGCGAGCTGCCGCAGGCCACGCTGGAGCGGCTGGCCGCGCGCTTCGTCGCCGACGAGGCCCCGTTCACCGCGCTGATCGAGCGATTACGCACCGAGCGCGTCCTCGTCCTGTCCGGACCGCACTTCGCCGGACGGCGGACGGCGGCCCTGATGCTGCTGCACCATCTGGGCGCCACGCCTGTGCGCGCACTGGACCGGGCCACCGAGCCCGGCGCGCTCGCCCAGTGGGTGGGCGACGGCGGGCAGGTCCTCTGCGACCTGATCACCGACCGCCGCCGGCCGCTGCGCGAGGCCGACCTCCTCGCCGTGCGCGAGCGGCTCACCGAGAAGGACGCGTACCTGGTCGTCACCGTGGGCCCGACGGCCGCGCTGGAGGGCATTCCGGCCGCCGTCTGGCAGTCGCCGTCGCCCGGCGCGGTACTCCGCGCACACCTCGCCGCGCTGGTCGGCCCCGAAGACGTACAGAAGCTGCTCGATCTGCCGGCCGTGACCGAATTCCTGGACCGGGACCATCAGTTACGGGAGGCCGCCGCGTACGCCGCAGAGCTCGCGCGGTTCGCGCACGGGCAAGCGGAGGAACGGAATATCGAGCGGTTCTCACTGGCCTCGCTGGAGAACCAGGTCCAGGAGTGGTTCGAGGAGAACGAGGCCTCGCTGCACCTGCGCGACAAGGCGTTCCTGGTCGCACTGGCCGCCTTCGACGGCGGCCCCTACGCGCTCACCGCAGAGCTGAGCGACCTCCTCTACGGCTTCCTGCAGAAGACCGAGAACCCCGGACTGCCGCCCACAGTCCCGGTCTTCGGCACACACATCGGCAAGCGCCTACAGCTGGCCCGGGCCAAGCGGTACGAGGAGGAGGAGCACACCGAGTGGGGTCCGGTGACCCAGCTCAAGGCCGCTTTCCGGGACGACCGCGCCGCGCTGGTACTGCTGCGCGAGGTATGGACCGGGCATCCGTCGGCCCGCCCCGCGCTGGTCGGGTGGCTGCGGAAGCTCGCGGGTGACGGCCGTCCGCTGGTACGCACGCGAGCTGCCGCCACCGTCGCGGTGCTCGCCTACACCGATCTGCCGTCCGCGATGGCTCTGGTCATCGAAGGATGGGCCACCTCGCAGCTGTACCGGCACCGCCTCGTCGCCGTCAACGCACTCGCGCTCGCCCACTTGGTCGGGACGTCGAACGTGCCGCGTGTCATCGACTCCTGGTGCATCAGCGACGATCCACGGCTGCGCTGGGTCGCGATCCGCGCACACGGCCTGATCGGCCCGGAGCGCCCGGTCGAGACGCTCCTCGCGCTGCGCGCAGCGGCCCGGCGGCAGAGCGACGAGGTCGAGCCCGACGAACGGCTCGCCGCCGAACTCGCCCAGTCCGTACAGCTGTTGATCCTCTCTCCGACCGGTGACGAGGTCCTCTCCGAGTTGAGCAGGAAGCTCCGCGACGACCGGGCCGTCTTCAATCTGGCGGTCAGCGGGTTCACCGGCGCCTGCGCCAGAACCGAGCAGGACGAACCGTACGGACGACCGCTGATCCTGCACTGGTATGCGCAGGCCACGCACGGCCACGATCCGGCCGCCGAGCACATCGCCGGACTGTGGCGGGCCGCCCTCGGAGACCTCGCGCACACCCAGGACGCACTCAAGGTCCTGCGCCACTGGGTGCTGACGGCGGAGCACGACACCGACTGCGAATGGGCACTCGCGGCACTGCTGCCCGCGCTGGCCGAGTCCGGCCCCGAACACCAGCGCCTCACCCATCTGCTGCGCACCATGCCCGGCGAGGACGGAGCCCCTCCGCCGCCCGTGGCGAGCCGTCTGCTGACTGTCCTGCCACCCCGCTGAACCCGCACACCTTGAGGAGATCCAGAGCATGGCCCCAACAATCGACTGGGAACAACCAGCCGACCGGCACAGCCAGTTGATCGACCCGGTCATCACCGTGCGGCAGCTGTCGCGCTTCGAGTTCGCCCGCAAGTCTCTCACCCGCATCGACCACGCCCTGGTCTTCTCGACCCCCAAGGGTTCGTTCGACACCTATCTGCCGCCGCTGCGGCCGACCCGCACCGAGGCCGCCTCCAAGCGGTACACCTCGGTGTACGAGGTCGACATGGCCATCCACCATGTCCGGGCGGAGATCAAGCTACCCAGCAACAACGACGCCTTCGAGTTCGGAGTGATCGCCGACCTCGCCTGGCAGGTCGGCGATCCGGGCCACTTCGTGGCCGGCGGCCACCGGGACGTGCCGAAGCTGCTCCTCGGCGAACTGGAGCAGGCCGCCCGTCCGATCGCACGCAGGCACGCCATCGCCGCAAGCGCGGCCGCCGAGCAGGAGATCCTGGCGGCCCTGACCGCACGCGGTCCGCTCGGATCCGCCGCCGGGCTGCAGGTGACCTGGACCGTACGGCTGCGCAGGGACCAGGAGAACATCGACCACCAGCTCCGGATGCAGGCCATCCACCACAACGCCACCGAGCAGATTCTCACCGAGCAGCGGGGTATGGACTACGACGTCGAGCTGGACCGGCGCAGCCGCCGGCAGGACGAACTCACCGTGGGCCGCGCTCTGTCCTACGGGCACCAGCAGCAGGAGCTCCAGCTCCAGCAGCAGAGGTGGGAGCACGAGCGAGCCATGCTGGAGAGCCGCCAGCAGGTGGAGCGGCAGCAAGTGGAGGCCGAGAAGATCAACTTCTACCAGTGGCATCTGCAACAGGGCGGAGTGCACTCCTGGGCCCTGCACCTGGCGCAGCACCCCGAGGACTCCGCACTCGTCATGAACAGCATGCGCGAGGACCAGCTCCGCATGATCCAGGCACAGATGGACCTGGTCGGCCAGCTCCTCGGCGGCGACGGCGCGGAAAACTACGAGCTGGAGGGCCCCAAGCAGCTGGCGTTGCGCGCGATGAGCGACATCCTCAACCAGCGCCTGCCGGGAGTGCCGCAGCAGGGCGAGCCGTCGCCTCAGCTCCCGTCGTATCCGGGCTCGCTGCAGGGCCCGCAGGACTCCGTGCCGCCGACGCCCCAGGCACCCCCTGCACCTCCCACGCCCCCGCAGCCCGCTCCGGCTCCCACGCCCCCGCCGCCCGCTCCTCCAGCGCCCGGCAGCGGCTTCGCGGGCTGGCAGCCGCCTCCCGGTTACGGCAGCGTGCCCCAGGCCCCGCCGCCGCCACCGCCCGCCGCCACGCAGGACCCGGCCGGTACGCAGGACCCGGCCGGTACGGAAGACGGAGCGGGCCCGCAATGACCACCACTGGACCGGCGACTGGTTCAGAGGCCGCCACGCGCCTGCTCGCCGAACTGCGGTCGGAGATAGCCCGGGCCGACAGCAAGGCGAATGTCCTGGTCGCCGCCATCGGTACCACCGCAGGCGCGGCCAGCGGCCTCTTCGCCGGGCGCGGCTGGCGGCCGAGCACTCTGTCCACCACCGGAGCCGTGTTCTGGTGGTCCGGTACGGCGGCACTCGCCGCCGCCCTGGTGGCGCTGCTCATGGTCGTAGTGCCCCGCTACCGCACCAGCAAATGGACCCCGGGCGCCCCGCTCTCGTATTTCGGAGACATCCAACAGGCCGTACAGCAGGAACAGCTGGCCCAGGCACTCGCCGAGACCGAACGCGACCCGTCGGCCTCACTCATGGCGGCACTCGCCGAGAACAGCAGGATCGCCGCGCTCAAGCACCAGTGGATACGCCGTGGCCTGCTGGCGTTCTGCGTAGGTATGACGCTGCTCCCCGCATCCGTGCTCATCGATTAGCACGCTCCGTCCCCACTCTCCAGAAGGACAACCATGTCCCAAACGCCCGAACCCGCGTCCCTGGCACCGCAGTACCCGCAGCCCTCCCAGCCCGGCCCCGTACCGCCGCCATACCCCCAGGCCCAGTCCGTCCCTCCGCAGTACCCCCAGTACCAGGTCCGCCCTCCGCAGTACCCCCAGCCCACCTCGGCCTCCACACCGCCACCCGCGTACCCGCAGGCCTCATCCGCACTGCCCAACCCACAGCCCACACAGCCCCCCGCTCCCATATCGCCGCAGGCCCCACCGCCCACTCCGCCCCACACCCCACCGCAGTACCAGCAGGCCCCCGACAACCTCGACTACCAGAACGCCCCGGGCAACCGCGTCCACTACAAGGCCCACCAACGCGGCGCCGACGCCACGGCACTGGGTCAACTGGCGCTGCATTTACCCGGGTTCCTGATGAGCCTGATCGTGGTCGTGCTGCTGGCCACCATCGTGGAAGCCATCACCAGTCTGCCCGCCTGGCTCCTGGCCCTCGCCTGGCTCGCCTCCGGCGCACTCGTCTTCCACCGCCCCACCGAGGATTACTTCGCCCGCTACCTGCTGAAGCTACGGCGTCCGCTGCCGCAGGAGGCGGCCCGGCTCGAACCGGTATGGCGCAAGGTAACCGCACGCGCGGGCGTGGAGGGCCGGCAGTACGACCTCTGGATCGAGAACAGCCAGGACCTGAACGCATACGCGGCGGCGGGCCACATCGTCGGCGTAACCCAGTTCGCCCTGGAGCGCCTCCCGAGCGCCCAGCTGGCCGCCGTACTGGCCCATGAGCTCGGCCACCACACCGGCGGCCACGCCTGGACGTCCCTCCTCGGATACTGGTACTCGCTGCCGGGCCGGATCGCCTGGCGAGTGATCCGTACGATCATGGTCTTCACAGTCACGGTCGCCAGCTACATCTCCTGCCTGGCCACCGCAGCCCTGATCGTGGTCATCGGCGCCGTCACCATCGCCACGATCACCGTGCTCTACGGGCTGCCGCTGGTGCTGCTAGCCATCCCGTATCTGATGGCCGCGGTCGGCCGCCGCTCAGAGCTGCGCGCCGACCAGCACGCCGCGTCCCTGGGCTTCGCGCCCGACCTCGCGCATGTCCTGCACACCATGCACGCCATGGAACAGCAGGCCCGTTTCCAGGCCGTGGCCATGGCCGGAAAGCCGCCGGAGGAGCCCGGCACACTGGCCAAGCTCCTCTCCACCCACCCGGACTTCGCGACCAGGCTGGATCGGCTGCGCCCACACCTCGAGCCTCAGCGCTGAGAGAACGCCGAAGGGCGGTCACCTCGTACGGAACGAGGTGACCGCCCTTCGGAACAACTACTTACTGGTTGTACGGACCGTAGTCGTAGTCCTCCAGCGGAACGGCCTGGCCGGAGCCCGTGCCGAACGGCGAGTAGTCGATGTCGTCGTAGCCGACGGCCGAGTACATCGCGGCCTTGGCCTCCTCGGTCGGCTCGACCCGGATGTTGCGGTAGCGGGACAGACCCGTACCGGCCGGGATGAGCTTACCGATGATGACGTTCTCCTTGAGGCCGATCAGGGAGTCCGACTTGGCGTTGATCGCCGCGTCGGTCAGAACCCTGGTCGTCTCCTGGAAGGACGCCGCCGACAGCCACGACTCGGTGGCGAGCGAGGCCTTGGTGATACCCATCAGCTGCGGACGGCCGGAGGCGGGGTGACCGCCCTCGGTGACCACACGACGGTTCTCGGTCTCGAACTTCGAGCGCTCGACGAGCTCGCCCGGCAGCAGCTCCGCGTCGCCGGACTCGATGATCGTCACGCGGCGCAGCATCTGCCGGATGATGATCTCGATGTGCTTGTCGTGGATCGACACACCCTGCGAGTTGTAGACCTTCTGGACCTCGCCGACCAGGTGGACCTGGACCGCGCGCTGACCGAGGATCCGCAGCACGTCGTGCGGGTTGGTGGCACCCACGGTGAGCTTCTGGCCCACCTCGACGTGGTCGCCCTCGCCCACCAGCAGACGGGCGCGCTTCGAGATCGGGAAGGGGATCTCGTCGCTGCCGTCGTCCGGCGTGACCACGAGCTTCTTGGTCTTCTCGGTCTCCTCGATCCGGACCCGGCCCGCGGACTCCGAGATCGGGGCGACACCCTTGGGCGTACGGGCTTCGAAGAGCTCGACGACTCGGGGCAGACCCTGGGTGATGTCGTCACCGGCCACACCACCGGTGTGGAAGGTACGCATCGTCAGCTGGGTACCGGGCTCACCGATGGACTGGGCGGCGATGATGCCGACCGCCTCACCGATGTCGACCAGCTTGCCGGTGGCGAGCGAGCGTCCGTAGCAGAAGGCACAGGTGCCGACCGCGGACTCACAGGTCAGGACCGAACGGGTCTTGACCTCCTCGACGCCGGCGCCCACCAGGGCGTCGATCAGGACGTCACCGAGGTCGACGTTGGCAGGCGCGATGACCTTGCCGTCGACGACGACGTCCTCGGCGAGCATGCGGGCGTAGACCGAGGTCTCGACGTCCTCCGTCTTGCGGAGCACACCGTCCGCACCCTTGACGGCGATCTTCAGCTTGAGGCCGCGGTCGGTGCCGCAGTCCTCCTCGCGAATGATCACGTCCTGCGAGACGTCCACCAGACGACGGGTCAGGTAACCCGAGTCGGCGGTACGCAGGGCGGTGTCCGCCAGACCCTTACGGGCACCGTGCGTGGAGATGAAGTACTCCAGAACGGTGAGGCCCTCACGGAAGGACGCCTTGATGGGACGCGGGATCGTCTCGTTCTTGGCGTTGGACACCAGACCACGCATACCGGCGATCTGACGCATCTGCATCATGTTTCCTCGGGCACCCGAGTCAACCATCATGAAGATGGGGTTCGTCTTGGGGAAGTTCGCGTTCATCGCCTCGGCAACCTCGTTGGTCGCCTTGGTCCAGATCGCGATGAGCTCCTGCGTGCGCTCGTCCTTGGTGATCAGACCGCGCTCGTACTGCTTCTGGACCTTCTCGTCCTGCGCCTCGTAGCCGGCGACGATCGCCTTCTTGGCCTCGGGGACCACGACGTCGGAGATGGCCACGGTGACACCGGAACGGGTCGCCCAGTAGAAGCCCGCCGCCTTCAGGTTGTCGAGCGTCGCCGCCACGATGACCTTGGGGTAGCGCTCGGCGAGGTCGTTGACGATCTCGGAGAGCTGCTTCTTGCCGACCGAGTAGTCGACGAACGGGTAGTCCTCGGGCAGCAGCTCGTTGAAGAGCGCGCGGCCCAGGGACGTACGCAGCCGGAACGTGTCGCCCTGCTGGTACTCCTGCTCACCCTCCTCGGCGACCGGCGGCACCCAGCCACGCGGCGGGATGGTGCCCACCGGGAAGCGGATGTCGACCTTCGCCTGGAGCGACAGCTCGCGGGCGTCGAAGGCCATGATCGCCTCGGCCGTGGAACCGAAGGAACGGCCCTGGCCGACGACCTTGCGCTCCTCCTCGTCCGTGGTGAGGAAGAACAGGCCCAGCACCATGTCCTGGGTCGGCATGGTGACGGGACGACCGTCGGCCGGCTTCAGGATGTTGTTCGAGGACAGCATCAGGATGCGGGCCTCGGCCTGCGCCTCCGCGGAGAGCGGCAGGTGCACGGCCATCTGGTCACCGTCGAAGTCCGCGTTGAACGCGGTGCAGACGAGCGGGTGGATCTGGATGGCCTTGCCCTCGACCAGCTGCGGCTCGAAGGCCTGGATGCCGAGGCGGTGCAGGGTCGGTGCACGGTTCAGCAGCACCGGGTGCTCGGCGATGACCTCTTCGAGGACGTCGTACACCACGGTGCGGCCGCGCTCGACCATGCGCTTGGCCGACTTGATGTTCTGCGCGTGGTTCAGGTCGACCAGGCGCTTCATCACGAACGGCTTGAAGAGCTCCAGCGCCATGGCCTTCGGCAGACCGCACTGGTGCAGCTTGAGCTGCGGGCCGACGACGATCACGGAACGCGCGGAGTAGTCCACACGCTTACCGAGAAGGTTCTGACGGAATCGACCCTGCTTGCCCTTCAGCATGTCGCTGAGGGACTTGAGCGGGCGGTTACCGGGACCGGTGACCGGGCGACCGCGGCGGCCGTTGTCGAACAGTGCGTCGACGGCCTCCTGCAGCATCCGCTTCTCGTTGTTCACGATGATCTCGGGGGCACCGAGGTCAAGGAGACGCTTGAGGCGGTTGTTGCGGTTGATCACACGGCGGTACAGGTCGTTCAGGTCGGAGGTCGCGAAGCGGCCACCGTCCAGCTGCACCATCGGACGCAGGTCCGGCGGGATGACCGGCACGCAGTCGAGCACCATGCCCTTGGGCTTGTTGCTGGTCTGCAGGAACGCGGAGACGACCTTGAGGCGCTTGAGCGCACGGGTCTTCTTCTGGCCCTTGCCGGTACGGATGATTTCGCGGAGGCGCTCGGCCTCCTCGTCGAGGTCGAACGACTCAAGGCGCTTCTGCAGAGCAGCGGCACCCATGCAGCCGTCGAAGTACGTGCCGAAGCGGTCACGCAGCTCGCGGTAGAGCAGCTCGTCGCCCTCCAGGTCCTGGACCTTGAGGTTCTTGAAGCGGCTCCACACCTCGTCGAGACGGTCGATCTCGCGCTGCGCACGGTCGCGCAGCTGCTTCATCTCGCGCTCGGCACCTTCGCGCACCTTGCGGCGCACGTCGGCCTTGGCACCCTCGGCCTCGAGCTCGGCCAGGTCGGTCTCGAGCTTCTTGGCGCGGGCCTCGAGGTCGGCGTCGCGACGGTTCTCGACCTGCTGACGCTCGACGGAGACGTGCGCCTCCAGCGAGGGCAGGTCACGCGTACGGCGCTCCTCGTCCACGAACGTGATCATGTACGCGGCGAAGTAGATGACCTTCTCGAGGTCCTTCGGCGCGAGGTCGAGGAGGTAGCCCAGGCGCGACGGGACGCCCTTGAAGTACCAGATGTGGGTGACGGGAGCGGCAAGCTCGATGTGGCCCATGCGCTCACGACGCACCTTGGCGCGCGTGACCTCGACGCCACAGCGCTCACAGATGATGCCCTTGAAGCGGACACGCTTGTACTTGCCGCAGTAGCACTCCCAGTCCCGGGTCGGACCGAAGATCTTCTCGCAGAAGAGTCCGTCCTTTTCGGGCTTGAGCGTGCGGTAGTTGATGGTCTCCGGCTTCTTCACTTCGCCGTGGGACCAGGTCCGGATGTCGTCCGCGGTGGCAAGGCCGATCCGCAGCTCGTCGAAGAAGTTGACGTCGAGCACTTGTCGTCAATCCCTCTTTCGGGGGTTCGAGCCCCCTCGCGTCACGCGAGAAATCGGGGCACTTCAGCAATGGTCTGAACGGGTCCGGGGAGAGCCGGCCGGATCACGGGGATCCGGCCGGCCAACCCGTCAGACCTCTTCGACGCTGCTCGGCTCGCGCCGGGACAGGTCGATACCGAGTTCCTCCGCCGCGCGGAAGACGTCCTCGTCCGTGTCGCGCATCTCGATGGACATGCCGTCCGAGGACAGCACCTCCACGTTGAGGCAGAGCGACTGCATTTCCTTGATGAGCACCTTGAAGGACTCGGGAATGCCCGGCTCGGGGATGTTCTCGCCCTTGACGATGGCCTCGTAGACCTTCACGCGGCCGGTCACGTCGTCGGACTTGATCGTCAGGAGCTCCTGGAGGGCGTATGCGGCGCCATAAGCCTCAAGGGCCCACACCTCCATCTCACCGAAGCGCTGTCCACCGAACTGAGCCTTACCACCCAGCGGCTGCTGGGTGATCATGGAGTACGGACCCGTCGAACGAGCGTGCAGCTTGTCGTCGACGAGGTGGTGGAGCTTGAGGATGTACATGTACCCGACCGAAACCGGCTCGGGGAACGGCTCACCGGAGCGGCCGTCGAACAGGTTGGCCTTGCCGGAGGGCTGGACCAGGCGGTCGCCGTCGCGGTTCGGGATCGTGGCCTCGAAGAGACCGGAGATCTCGTCCTCGCGCGCACCGTCGAAGACGGGGGTGGCGACGTTGGTGCCGGGGGCGACCTGGTCGGCGCCGATGGCCTGCAGGCGCTTGGCCCACTCTTCACCGAGGCCGGAGACGTCCCAGCCGCGGCTGGCGAGCCAGCCGAGGTGGATCTCCAGGACCTGTCCCGGGTTCATTCGGGACGGGACACCCAGCGGGTTGAGGATGATGTCGACCGGGGTGCCGTCCTCCAGGAACGGCATGTCCTCGATCGGGAGGATCTTCGAGATGACGCCCTTGTTGCCGTGACGGCCGGCGAGCTTGTCACCATCGGTGATCTTGCGCTTCTGCGCGACGTAGACGCGGACCAGCTGGTTCACGCCCGGCGGCAGCTCGTCGCCCTCTTCACGGTCGAAGACGCGGACGCCGATGACCTTGCCGATCTCACCGTGCGGCACCTTCAGCGAGGTGTCGCGCACCTCGCGCGCCTTCTCACCGAAGATCGCGCGGAGCAGGCGCTCCTCGGGGGTCAGCTCGGTCTCACCCTTGGGCGTGACCTTGCCGACGAGGATGTCACCGGCGACGACCTCGGCACCGATACGGATGATGCCGCGCTCGTCGAGGTCGGCGAGGACCTCTTCGGAGACGTTCGGGATGTCCCGGGTGATCTCCTCCGGGCCGAGCTTGGTGTCACGGGCGTCGACCTCGTGCTCCTCGATGTGGATCGAGGAGAGGACGTCGTCCTGCACGAGGCGCTGCGACAGGATGATCGCGTCCTCGTAGTTGTGACCCTCCCACGGCATGAACGCCACGAGCAGGTTCTTGCCGAGGGCCATCTCACCGTTCTCGGTGGCCGGACCATCGGCGAGGACCTGGTCGGCGACGACCCGGTCGCCCTCGGAGACGACAACCTTCTGGTTGACCGAGGTGCCCTGGTTGGAGCGCATGAACTTGGCGATGCGGTACGTGGTGTACGTGCCGTCGTCGTTGGTCACGGTGATGTAGTCCGCGGAGACCTCCTGGACCACACCGTCCTTCTCGGCCTTCAGCACGTCACCGGCGTCGGTGGCGCAGCGGTACTCCATGCCGGTGCCGACGAGCGGGGCCTCCGACTTAATCAGCGGCACCGCCTGACGCATCATGTTCGCGCCCATGAGCGCGCGGTTGGCGTCGTCGTGCTCCAGGAAGGGGATCATCGCGGTGGCGACGGACACCATCTGGCGCGGCGAGACGTCCATGTAGTCGACGTCCGTGCCGGGCACGTAGTCGACCTCGCCACCACGGCGGCGGACCAGCACGCGGGGCTCGACGAACCGGAGCTCGTCGGTCAGCGGCGCGTTGGCCTGCGCGATGACGAAGCGGTCCTCCTCGTCGGCGGTCAGGTAGTCGACCTCGTCGGTGACCTGGCCCTCGACGACCTTGCGGTACGGCGTCTCGATGAAGCCGAACGCGTTGATGCGGCCGTACGAAGCCAGCGAACCGATCAGACCGATGTTCGGGCCTTCAGGCGTCTCGATCGGGCACATACGGCCGTAGTGAGACGGGTGCACGTCTCGGACCTCGAAGCCGGCCCGCTCACGGGAGAGACCACCCGGGCCGAGGGCGTTGAGACGACGCTTGTGCGTCAGGCCCGACAGCGGGTTGTTCTGGTCCATGAACTGGGACAGCTGGCTGGTGCCGAAGAACTCCTTGATGGAGGCGACGACCGGCCGGATGTTGATCAGGGTCTGCGGCGTGATCGCCTCGACGTCCTGGGTGGTCATGCGCTCGCGCACGACGCGCTCCATACGGGCGAGACCCGTACGGACCTGGTTCTGGATCAGCTCGCCGACGTTGCGGATGCGACGGTTGCCGAAGTGGTCGATGTCGTCCGTCTCGACCATGATCGAGCGACCGGACTCGCCGACCGTCTCGGTCTCACCGGCGTGCAGCTTCACCAGGTACTTGATGGTGGCGATGATGTCGTCGGTGGTGAGCACGCCGGCGTCCAGCGGCTCGTCCGCGCCGAGCTTCTTGTTCACCTTGTAGCGGCCGACCTTCGCCAGGTCGTAGCGCTTCGGGTTGAAGTAGAGGTTCTCGAGCAGCGTCTGCGCGGCCTCACGGGTCGGGGGCTCGCCCGGACGCAGCTTGCGGTAGATGTCGAGCAGCGCGTCGTCCTGGCCCTGGGTGTGGTCCTTCTCCAGGGTGGCGCGCATGGACTCGTACTCGCCGAACTCTTCCAGGATCTGCTCGGTCGTCCAACCGAGAGCCTTGAGCAGGACGGTGACGGACTGCTTGCGCTTGCGGTCGATGCGCACACCGACCATGTCGCGCTTGTCGATCTCCATCTCCAGCCAGGCACCCCGGGACGGGATCACCTTGGCGGAGAAGATGTCCTTGTCGGACGTCTTGTCGATGGAGGAGTCGAAGTAGACACCCGGCGAACGGACCAGCTGCGACACCACGACACGCTCGGTGCCGTTGATGACGAAGGTGCCCTTGTTGGTCATGAGCGGGAAGTCGCCCATGAAGACCGTCTGGGACTTGATCTCGCCGGTCTCGTTGTTGGTGAACTCGGCCGTGACGAAGAGCGGGGCGGCGAACGTGAAGTCGCGCTCCTTGCACTCGTCGATCGAGTTCTTCGAGGGCTCGAAGCGGTGGTCGCGGAACGTAAGCGACATCGACCCGGAGAAGTCCTCGATCGGTGAAATCTCCTCGAAGATTTCCTCCAGGCCGGACTTGGTGGGGACGTCTTGTCCACTGTCCAGAGCAGCCTCGACGCGAGCCTTCCAGGCGGCATTGCCGAGGAGCCAGTCAAAGCTCTCGGTCTGCAGCGCGAGGAGGTTCGGAACCTCGAGGGGCTCCTTGATCTTTGCAAAGGAGATGCGCAGCGGGGCGGTGCTGGCACCGTTGTTCGTATTCGCGGTCGAGGCGTTGCGCGAGGCGGCCAAGAGGGGGTCCTTCCGAGGGCTCGGACTCACTACGCGCGTACCGGTCCCAAGTTGAACACGGAGACAGAAATCCCAGGTCAGAGACGTTCGGCCATCGGTGCTCAAGCGTGGGCATGCCCCTGGTGACGGGCAGGAGGCAGCTAACAGGCAGCGCAAAGGGTCAGTGTAGCCAAACGGCACACTGATGTCCAGTCGGGGTTCTCAGAGACCCACGTTGCTCTCAACAGCTGTTCTCAACACCTATGACTAGCCGGTGCGCGCGGTGCGCTCTTCTTTACTGCCCTCTTCGTCCACGATCCATGCCTCGGATTCGGATCGATGTGACGACGCGTCCTGAGAATTGCGCGCCGCGTGCGGTTCGTCAAGGGCCCCCTGCCGGGACACCGCCCCCGGGCCCCTCACCCGGCCGCCTCTCCGGCCGGCCGGCCCCGAGAGGCAACGGCGAAGATCACCATACTCGTCAACGCCGTAAGAGCAAGGCAGCCGCCGCGGGTACGCCGAAAGGCGACCACCCGGATGGGTGATCGCCCTTCGTGATATGACGTCCGTGCCGTGCGGCACAGGAAGTCAGAAGGAGTCAGCAGACTCCCTGAGTCACTTGACCTCGACGGAAGCGCCGGCGGCCTTGAGGGACTCGGCAGCCTTCTCGGCGGCCTCCTTGGCGACCTTCTCGAGGACCGGCTTCGGGGTGCCGTCGACGAGGTCCTTGGCCTCCTTCAGGCCCAGCGAGGTCAGCTCACGCACGACCTTGATGACCTGGATCTTCTTCTCGCCGGCGCCGGTGAGGATGACGTCGAACTCGTCCTGCTCCTCAGCGGCCTCGGCAACGGCACCCGGGCCGGCCGGGCCGGCGACGGCGACGGCCGCAGCGGCGGTGACGTCGAACTTCTCCTCGAAGGCCTTCACGAACTCGGAGAGCTCGATGAGGGTCATCTCTTCGAACTGCGCGAGCAGGTCGTCCTGGGACAGCTTCGCCATGATGGCGTCCTTCCACTAATTCGGCAGGTGCCGGATGTACATGTAGGCGGGCGTACGTTCGGCCCGCTGCGACCGTCGCCCTGGTGGGCGGCGATCAATGCGCGAGCCGAATTACTCGGCACCGCCCTGCTCGGCGAGCTTGACGCGAAGCGCTTCCGCGGTGCGGACGAACTTCGACGGCAGCGCCTGGAAGAGCGAGGCAGCCTGAGACTGCTTGCCCTTGAAGGCACCGGCCAGCTTGCTGAGCAGAACCTCGCGGGACTCGAGGTCCGCAAGCTTCTTGATCTCATCGGCGGACAGCGCCTTGCCATCAAGGACACCGCCCTTGATGATCAGGTTCGGGTTCTCCTTGGCGAAGTCACGAAGACCCTTCGCCGACTCCACCGGGTCACCGGTGATGAAGGCAACCGCCGTCGGACCAGTGAACTGGTCGTCCAGCGAAGTGATCCCGGCCTCGTTGGCCGCAATCTTGGTCAGCGTGTTCTTCACCACGGCGTACTGGGCGTTCTCACCGAGCGAACGACGCAGCGTCTTGAGCTGCGCCACGGTGAGACCCCGGTACTCGGTCAGCACGGCGGCGTTCGAGCTGCGGAACTGGTCCGCGAGCTCGGCTACCGCGGCAGCCTTGTCGGGCCTTGCCATGAGCGTCGGCCTCCTTCCGGGTGATGAGGACCGCTCAGAAGGGGCCGGGAAAGACGAAACGCCCCGGCGCGGGCGCCAGGGCGTAGCTCGACCGAATAAAATCCGGGAACTTTCCACAGTCACCTGCGCAGGTCGCCCGTGCTCAACGGATCCTTCGGTCACTGTTCCCTCTTGCGAGAGCCCAGCAACGACCAGCGGTCTTTGGCTTCTGTAGGAGAGTACGCGACCGGGGTCGCGCCGAGCAAATCCGTCCCTCTTCGGGTGGTGCGGGAGGTTTGGACCGACCCGGCGATGGGGGGGAATGGTCGGTCTTAGTGCGTGCCCGAACCGGTCCCTTGCTGCTGCTTCAGCAGATCAGCGAAGTCGGCCGTGTCGCCGGCCGGGGGCTTCTCGACCGAGACCTTGGTGCCGTAGTCGCTGTAGTACACCGTCGAGTTCAGCTCGCCGGTCTTCATCTGGCCGCGCTCGGTCTTCTTGACCAGCAGGTTGTTCTTGTCGACCCAGACGTCGACCTTCTCCGTGGTGATCCCGACGTCGCTCAGCTGCTTCTTCAGCTGGTCGAGCTGGTCGGCGTCGAGCGCGGAGTTCTTCGCGGTCAGTTCGGCGACATCGACGGTGCCGGAGTAGTGCGTGGCGGAGACTCCGCGTATGTCCTCCTGGCCGACCTTCTTCACGTCACCGGAGGCCAGCAGGGACTTCACACCCTGGTCGGGGGTGGTGTTCTGCAACTGCTGCTTCATCGCCTCGCCGGAGGCGCCCGCGAGCTTGGCGAGGTCGGCGTAGCCGTAGCTGATCCAGTGCTTGCCGCCGGCCTGCTTGGCGAAGTTGTCGCCCATGTTGACGACGTAGCCGTCCTTGAAATAGCGGGCCTGCATCGTGCCGCTGCCACCGTTCTGCTTCATGACGTCCGCCATGCTGCCGCCGGTGTACGTGATCTCCATGGTGCCGGTGAGACCGTCGGTCCAGTCGATGGTGCCGCTCTGCTTCATGGACATGGCGGTGCCCATCTGGGTGGTGCCCTCGACCTTCGCCGAACGCTCCCCACCGGTCTTCTTCTGTACGTCGCGCAACGCGGCGATGGGGTCGGCCTTCACCGCGGCGCTGCCGCGGTTGCCGCCGTCGCTGTCCGATCCGCCGCAGGCCGCGACCGACGTCAGCGCCGCGGCCACCGCTACCGACAGGCTCACGCGTCGCACGGTACTCGTCCTCATGTCCACTTCCACCCCTCGTTCGACTCTCGAAGCCTCACGCTAACCCACAGCTCCGACACAGCCACCGGTTGGATGCGGAGACGAGGACGGGCCCCGCAACCTCGAAAGGTTGCGGGGCCCGTCAATGTCACACGTGACACGGCGTACTGCCGAGCGCTGGGGCTCAGACGGCGGCCGGGTCCTCCTCGACGAGGAGGTTACGGGTGCGGTTGGAGTCCAGCGGGATGCCGGCACCCATCGTCGTCGCCAGAGCGGCCTTCTTGATGTAGCGGCCCTTGGCGGCGGACGGCTTCAGACGGAGGACCTCCTCCAGCGCCGCGGCGTAGTTCTCCACCAGCTTCGTCTCGTCGAAGGAGACCTTGCCGATGATGAAGTGCAGGTTCGAGTGCTTGTCGACGCGGAACTCGATCTTGCCGCCCTTGATGTCGTTGACAGCCTTCGCGACATCGGGGGTGACGGTGCCGGTCTTCGGGTTCGGCATCAGACCACGCGGACCGAGCACCCGGCCGAGGCGGCCGACCTTGCCCATGAGGTCCGGGGTGGCGACGACGGCGTCGAAGTCCAGACGGCCCTTCGCCACCTCGTCGATGAGCTCGTCGGCGCCGACGATGTCGGCGCCCGCGGCTTCCGCGGCCGCAGCACGGTCACCGGTCGCGAAGACCAGGACCCGGGCGGTCTTGCCGGTGCCGTGCGGGAGGTTCACGGTGCCACGGACCATCTGGTCGGCCTTGCGCGGGTCGACACCCAGACGGAAGGCGACCTCGATGGTGCCGTCGAACTTGGTGGTCGCGGTCTCCTTGGCGAGACGGACGGCCTCGAGCGGGGCGTAGACGCGCTCCCGGTCGATCTTGGCGTCCGCAGCGCGGAGGTTCTTGCTGCGCTTCACTTCTACTCCTGTGGTTTCAGGGTGTGGAGTCGTGGTGCGGGCCAGCGCTTGGCCCTACCACTGAGGACGTGAGGGGCTGAATCAGCCTTCGACCGTGATGCCCATGGAACGGGCGGTGCCAGCGATGATCTTCGACGCGGCGTCGAGGTCGTTGGCGTTCAGGTCGGGGAGCTTCGTCGTGGCGATCTCACGGACCTGGGCAGCCGTCAGCTTGGCGACCTTGGTCTTGTGCGGCTCGCCGGAGCCCTTCTCCACGCCCGCGGCCTTGAGGATCAGCTTCGCGGCCGGCGGAGTCTTGGTGACGAAGGTGAAGGAGCGGTCCTCGTAGACCGTGATCTCCACCGGCACGACCATGCCACGCTGCGACTCGGTCGCGGCGTTGTAGGCCTTGCAGAACTCCATGATGTTGACGCCGTGCTGGCCGAGCGCGGGGCCGACCGGCGGGGCCGGGTTGGCCGCACCGGCGTTGATCTGGAGCTTGATAAGCCCCGTGACCTTCTTCTTCTTGGGAGGCATTGCTCTCTCCGGGTCCTAGTGAGAGTGTTTCGCCGCCGTCCGGTCATCCGGATGGAGGCATACCGCACAACGATAACGGGTATAGCTGCGCGACCAAAAACCGAGCAGGTCAGACCGGCTGCGGAGCCGGTCTGACCTGCTGGGTAGGTATGTGCCCAGAAACTGGCGGGAAACCGCTAGTTCTTCTGGATCTGATCGAAGCTGAGCTCGACCGGGGTCTCGCGGCCGAAGATCTCGACGAGGCCCTTGACCTTCTTCGAGTCGGCGTTGATCTCGTTGATCGTCGCCTGCAGCGTCGCGAACGGGCCGTCGGTGACGGTGACCGAGTCGCCGACCTCGAAGTCGAGCACCTGCACCTCGACCTTGCGGGCCGGAACCGGCTTGCCCTCGGCCTCGGCGGCCGCACGGGCGGCCTTCTCCTCGGCCTCCGGAGCGAGCATCTTGACGATCTCGTCCAGGGTCAGCGGGTACGGGTCGTAGGCGTTGCCCACGAAGCCGGTGACGCCGGGCGTGTTACGGACGACGCCCCAGGACTCGTTCGTCAGATCCATGCGCACCAGGACATAGCCCGGGAGCTTGTTCTGGCGGACGTTCTTGCGCTCGCCGTTCTTGATCTGGACGATCTCTTCCTCGGGCACCTCGGCCTGGTAGATGAAGTCCTCGACATTGAGCGAGACGGCGCGCTGCTCCAGGTTGGCCTTCACGCGCTTCTCGTAACCGGCGTACGTGTGGATGACGTACCACTCGCCGGGAAGACCGCGCAGCTCCTCGCGCAGGGCCGTGACGGCGTCGACGGGGGCAGCCGGCTCGGCCTCCTCCCCGGCTTCCTCGTCGGCCTCGGTGGGCTCGGCGTCGCTCTCGGAATCGGCCTCTGCGGCCTCGTCGTCGTCCTCGGTGTGCACAGCGGCCTGCTCGGCGGGCTCACCTGCGGCGGCGTCGGCAGCTTCAGCCTGGTCCGGCTCCTCGGCGTCCGCCGCCTCGACGATCTCGAGCTCGTCCTCGGCGGACTCGAAGGCGCCCGCCGTCGGCTCGACGGCGTCGTTCAGGTTCGGGTCAGACACGGTGGCTGCTTCTTCCTGGATACAAATGGGTGGAACATGCGAAAGGGGCGCCCATGAGGCGCCCTCCGCGGGATCAGCCGAAGACGTACTTGACAACCCGCTGGAATCCGAAGTCAATCACGGTCACCAGACCAATCATGACGACGACGAAGACGATCACCACTGAGGTGTACGTCGTCAGCTGATTTCGAGTCGGCCAGACAACCTTGCGCAACTCGGCGACGATCTGGCGGTAGAACAGCGCGAGGCGGCCCAGAGGACCCTTCTTACCGCGCTTACCGCCCTTCCGAGCCTTCTTCTTCGACTCGGGTACTTCATCCTCGGCATCAGGCATGTCGATGGAGCCCACGGCGTCCGTCACGCTTCTCACCTGATTCCGGGTCATGGCCGTGCCGCGCCCGGTGGAGCCGCACGGCGATGCATTGAAGTACGTACATGCGCACACATCCTGGCGAAGGAGTGTGTAGCAGGGCCGGAGGGACTTGAACCCCCAACCGCTGGTTTTGGAGACCAGTGCTCTACCAATTGAGCTACGACCCTTTGTGGTTTCCACCAACCTACCGCATCTTCCCCGATGCCCGGGGTGCAGGAACGGTGCGGCTGGTGAAGGCCAACGACAGGTGAGTGTACGTGTTCAGCGGCCCGGCGTCGAACAGATAGCTCCCGACAACTCCTGGCCGCATGTTGTCCGCATGCTGTCCAAGTCTTGTCCGGTCCCTGAAACCCCTGTGCCGACAGGGATCTCGGTCTGGGACCATGGGGGCCATGAGCGCTGCAACTTCTCCCTCCGAGCGCCGGGTATCCGCCCGCATCGGTGCAATCTCCGAGTCCGCCACCCTCGCCGTCGACGCCAAGGCCAAGGCCCTCAAGGCCGCCGGCCGTCCGGTGATCGGCTTCGGTGCCGGTGAGCCCGACTTCCCGACCCCCGGCTACATCGTCGAGGCCGCGGTCGAGGCCTGCCGCAACCCCAAGTACCACCGCTACACCCCGGCGGGAGGGCTCCCGGAGCTCAAGGCCGCCATTGCGGAGAAGACGCTGCGTGACTCCGGCTACGAGGTCGATCCCTCGCAGATCCTGGTGACCAACGGCGGCAAGCAGGCCATCTACGAGGCGTTCGCCGCGATCCTCGACCCGGGCGACGAGGTCATCGTCCCGGCTCCGTACTGGACCACCTACCCCGAGTCGATCCGGCTGGCCGGCGGTGTCCCGGTGGAGGTCGTGGCCGACGAGACCACCGGCTACCGAGTCTCCGTGGAGCAGCTGGAGGCGGCGCGCACCGAGCGCACGAAGGTCGTCCTGTTCGTCTCCCCGTCGAACCCGACCGGTGCGGTGTACAGCGAGGCCGACGCGAAGGCGATCGGCGAGTGGGCCGTCGAGCACGGCCTGTGGGTGCTCACCGACGAGATCTACGAGCACCTGGTCTACGGCGACGCGAAGTTCACCTCGCTGCCCGCGATCGTGCCCGAGCTGCGTGACAAGTGCATCGTGGTCAACGGTGTCGCCAAGACGTACGCGATGACCGGCTGGCGGGTGGGCTGGCTCGTCGGCCCGAAGGACGTCGTCAAGGCCGCGACCAACCTGCAGTCGCACGCCACGTCCAACGTCTCCAACGTCGCTCAGGTCGCCGCGCTGGCCGCCGTTTCCGGGAACCTGGACGCGGTCGCCGAGATGCGGACCGCCTTCGACCGCCGCCGGCGGACCATCGTGCGGATGCTGAACGAGATCGACGGCGTGCTGTGCCCGGAGCCCGAGGGCGCGTTCTACGCGTACCCGTCGGTGAAGGCGCTGCTCGGCAAGGAGATCCGCGGCAAGCGCCCGGCCACCTCGGTCGAGCTGGCGGCGCTGATCCTGGACGAGGCCGAGGTCGCGGTCGTTCCGGGCGAGGCCTTCGGCACGCCGGGCTACCTGCGGCTCTCCTACGCCCTGGGCGACGACGACCTCGTCGAGGGCGTCTCGCGGCTCCAGAAGCTGCTGGGCGAGGCCACGGCCTGACGCCTCCGTAGTGCGCATAAGCGGGTCCCCGGCCGAGCCGGGGACC
>NZ_JBEOVN010000023.1:0-56676 GCF_040295565.1 Streptomyces sp. NPDC002785
AACTTTTTTAAATTAAATTACGGAAAACGCTATTCAAATGTTGGTTACTTGTTTTTATAAGTGTTCTATTCCGATAGGCCGCGCCTCAGCGCCTGCGCGGCGGCCGTGACCGCTTGCCCGGACCCACCCTGACCACCTCGAAACTGGACTTGGTGCGGTCCAGACGGTGGAAGAGGTTGTCGGGGCCGGTGATGCAGACCTTCGTCACGTCGGCCGCCTTGAGGGTGGCGACCACCTTGGGCCAGTGGATAGGCAGGTCGAAGGTGTCCAGCAGCATGGTGCGCAGCTCGTCGGCGGTCCGGATGACCGTGCCGTCCTGATCGGTGACGACCGGCAGCTTCGGGTCGGCCAGCTCGTACTTGGGGAGGACGTCCTCCTCGACGCGGCGCCGCAGCTCCTTGAAGGCGGGCGCGTGCACCGCCGGCGCCATGGTGTACATCGAGTAGCCGCCGATCGCGCTGACCCGGCGCTTGAGCCCTGCCAGCTCCTTCTCCCGCAGGGAGATCATGCAGAAGCCCTCGTCGAGGTGGCCGGAGTAGTCGTACCACTCGCCGCGCTCGTCGAACTCGGCGAGGATTTCCGTGAGTTCGTCCTGCGGAGTCCGGAAGAAGGTGTGGGTGACCGCGTCCTGGTACTCCTCGGAGAAGTACGCGATCTCGCAGCGGGCCATCTCGGCGGTCAGTCGGACCAGTTCGGGGAAGGGCAGCGATCCCACGAAGGCGGTGGCCGCCTTCTGGCCGAAGCTGGGACCCACGCAGATCTCCGGGGTGATGCCCAGCTCCTCGACCGCCCGGTCGGCCGAGGCCATCGAGTTGATGAGGAAGGCGATCTGAGTGGCCTCGGAGTAGTCGTCCTCGGATTCGCGGAGACGGTCGAAGACGGAGTGGCCCAGTGCCTCGTCGGCCTCGGCCAGCCGTTTGCGGGCGAAGGGGTCGAGTATCAGGAACCTGCCCACCTCGGCGAAGCCGGACGGCCCCATGCCGGGGAAGACGATGGCGGTCTTGGGCTGCCCGGCCGCGGTCTGCTCGGTTGCCGTCATGGTCGGTGTGTCCTCACTACTGGACGGTTGGAGAAAACGCGTCCGAGGGGCCTGCGCGGGCAGGCCCCTCGGATGTCGCACACAGTTGGCCCGGGGTCAGTCCTGGGCCCGCTTGTTGAATCCCCTGATGCCGATGAAGCCGTAGATCAGGCAGGCGACACCGATGGCGGAGATACAGATCCACAGCGGGATCGAGTCCGGACCCTCGGGGGGCAGCAGCAGCCCGCGCATCGCCTCACTGACGTACGTCAGCGGGTTGAAGGCACACAGGATCTGGAACCACCGGATTTCCGACAGGCTCTGCCACGGGAACTGGGTGGCACCGGTGAACATGATCGGGGTCAGCGTCATGGCGAAGACGATGCTGATGTGGCGCGGAGGCGCCAGGGTGCCCAGCGTCAGTCCGACACAACCGCCGACCAGACCGCCGAGGCTCAGGATGCCCAGCGTCTGGGGGAGGGTGTGCAGCGGCCAGGAGACGTTGTCCAGCAGCAGCAGACCGATCGGGATCATGATCAGCGAGCCGATGAGGCCGCGGATCGCGCCGAAGATCGCCTTCTCCACCGCCACCAGCGCGGTGGGGATCGGCGCCAGCAGCCGGTCCTCGATCTCCTTGGTCCAGGAGAAGTCGATGGCCAGCGGCAGCGCGGTGTTCTGCAGCGAGACGAGGAAGCTGTTGAGCGCGACGACGCCGGGCAGCAGCACCTGTTCGAAGCCGGGCGTGGTGTAGCCGAGCTCGCCCAGCACCTTGCCGAAGACGAAGAGGATGAAGAACGGCTCGACCAGCACCTGGCCCAGGAAGGGCGCGATCTCCCGGCCGGTGACGAAGACGTCCCGCCACAGGATGAAGCAGAACGTCCGCCAGCGGCCCGCCCGGCGCCGGTGCCGGCCGCCCTTGGCGCCCGAGGAACGGGCCGAATCGGTGGTCATCGCCGTGCCGATGACGTGGCCGGGAGCGGGCGCGGACGCGGTTTTGCTGACGACGGGGATGGCAGGGATGACGAGGGTGTCCGACCCGGCCGGTCTGCCGCCCTTGTTGGACTGTGCCGCCGGGGCGGGCGTGGCACCCTGACCCGGCGGCCCGCCCTTGGCGGACGTCGCGGCCCTGGCGGCCCCGCCGCCAGGGGGCTTGGCGCCCCCGGCGGGCGTGGAAGGGGATGCGGAGGTGGTCATCGCAGCTCTCTTCCGGTCAGCTCGACGAAGACGTCTTCCAATGTCGCCTGGCTGACACTCAGGTCCCTGATCCCACAACCGGCGTCGGTCAGGGCCTTGATGGACGTGGGCAGGATGGCCGAGGACGGCGCATCGCTGTAGACCTTCAGCCGTACGGTGTTGTCGACGCTGGCTCCGCCTTCCAACAGGCTGTCCACCAGGGCGTCGTCGTCCTGCTGGAACGTTTCGACCCGCTCCACGCCCTGGATGCTGCGTATCAGCGAGAGCGCGTAGTTGAGTCCGTTGGACGGCGGCTGCACCGTGACGGTCAGTGCGGTGTCGCTGATGGTGTCGATCAGCGCCTGTGGGGTGTCGAGCGCCAGCAGCTTGCCGTGGTCGACGATCCCGACCCGGTCACACAGCTTGGCCGCCTCGTCCATGTTGTGGGTGGTGATGACCACCGTGACGCCGCGCTCCCTGAGCTCGGCCACCCGCTCGTGGACGAAGATCTGCGACTGCGGGTCCAGACCGGTGGCGGGCTCGTCCAGGAACAGCACCCTCGGACGGTGCATCAGGGCACGGGCGATCATCACCCGTTGCGCCTGACCGCCGGAGACCTGGTCCGCCCGTGCATGGGCATGGTCGGTCAGGCCCACCCACTCCAGGCTCTCGTCGGCCAGCTTGTTGCGCTCCACACGCGACAGACCGTGGTAACCAGCGTGAAAGGTGAGATTCTGACGGATGGTCAATGATCGGTCGAGGTTGTTGCGCTGCGGCACGACGGCAAAGGACTGACGGGCCACGGCCGGTTTTGCCACCACGTCGACCCCCTGCACGAACGCTCGCCCGCCGGTCGGTGCGACCCGGGTGGTGAGAATGCCGATGGTGGTGGTCTTGCCGGCCCCGTTGGGCCCGAGAAAGCCGAAGACCTCGCCGTGGTTGACGGTGAAACTCAGATCGTCCACCGCGGGTGCGGGGCGGCCGGAGTACTGCTTTTTGAGGCCGTCGACAATGACAGCGAAATCCATGGTGTGTGATGTATCCATCGATGCCTGTGTATCGGACGGAACACGAGACGGCAGCGCGGTGTTGTGCCAGAACAGACCAAAGGCGACCTGCTGCGCTGTCGCGCACCGATTATGGGATTACGGAAACGTACTTACCCAGTTCTAGCACGCACTGTGAACCCAACGGCAGGGGTGGCTTCGATGTTTAGGGGGATCTGGTGTGACTAGGGGTTCTTAGGGGAGTGTCGGGTATGGGTGATGAATTCAGTAATTTGCACCTCTGGCACCCCCGCGATGGCTATGGACTACCCCGCGATATACCGGTGCAACCGTGTACCGGGATAGCGGTTGCTAGGGGTTGTGGCGGCTGGATATGGGCTCGTAGCCTTGTGGCGTGAGCACTTCGAATAGCTCTTTATCAAGCAGCCCTCTACCGAGAGTAATAATGAGGAGGGGGGGCGGGTAACGCGTCGAGGCTTCGCGGCGATGACGGCAAGGTGTAGATCACTTCATGAAGGCATCGACCACCGGGACGACCGGCGCCACAAGCGCCGATGAGGTCAACCGGCATCAGGGATGTATTTGTTGAGCCAGGTCGAGCCCGAGGGTGTCAACCTCATTCGGATTGTGCAACCAGAGACTCCCAGTAGCTTCCGGCTGATCTGTTTCCCCGAATGCGCCGGCTCCACCGCGTATTACCTCTCCCTCTCGGAGCTGCTCCTGCCCACCGTGGAGGTGCTCGTGGTCCAGTACCCGCCCGCCATCGACGGTGGACAGGGTGAACACGTCACCGACTCCCCGGAGCTGGTGGATCGAGTCCTTGACGCCCTGAGGGAGTGGACCGGTCGGCCCGTCGCGCTCTTCGGCCATCGGGCCGGCGCCGCCCTGGCCTACCGCGTCGCCGAACGCCTGGAACGGGAATCGGAGTCGGCGGTGCTCACCCTGTTCGTCTCCGGGAGCACTGCGCAACGGGACTCCGGCCGACGGGACACGCCGCTGGGCCCGCCGGTGCTCGCCTGCCGCATCGTCGCGCTCGCCGGCGAGCACGACCCGAAGACCCCGCTGCACGCTGTACGGGCCTGGCGGCGGTGTACCCGCGGACGGTTCGACCTGGAGGTGTTCCCCGGGTCCCGCGGCTATCTCGACGCGAGTCGGAGAGAGGTCGTCAATCTGGTGCACGACCAGCTGCTCTCCCAGTCAAACCTCGATGCCGAGTGGGAATTCGGCGCCGACGACAAGGGCGCCTAGGGGCCGGAAAGGGTCCTGCGGCTGCCTGTACTCCAGACAGAGGAAGAGGAAGAGTACGACCGATGACCGCGAAGATCTTTGCAGTCGACTCGGCGCAGACCCTCGCAGATTTCGAGCAGGACGCACTGCGTGTCGCCGATGTGATCCGGGAGCACGGGGTAGCCGAAGGCGACCGCGTCATTCTCAAGGCCGGTAACTCCGCCGCCTATGTCAGCGTACTGTTCGCGCTGATGCACGTGGGCGCCTCCATCGTCCTGGTCGACCAGCAGGAGCACGTCGCCGAGACCCGCCGCATCGCGCTGCGGACCGGCGCCGGTCTGGCGCTCGTCGACGACGACGCGCCGATCGACGAAGAGACCCATGCCGTGCACCTCTACGAGCTGATCGCCCCCGCCGCCGGCCGCCCGCTCAACCCCGGGCAGCGGCTGGACTTCACCGCATGGGGCGACCGGCCCGACGGCTTCATCATGTGGACCTCCGGCTCCACCGGCCAGCCCAAGGGCGCCGTCAAGTCGGGCGCCAAGTTCCTGAAGAACCTGGAGCGCAACGCGGACCAGGTGGGCCACCGGGCGGACGACGTACTGCTGCCGCTGCTGCCCTTCGCCCACCAGTACGGGCTGTCCATGGTGCTGATCGCCTGGATACGGCAGTGCTCGCTGGTCATCGCCCCGTACAAGCGGCTCGACCGCGCGGTACAGATTGCCGGGCGGACCGGCGCCACCGTCATCGACGCCACCCCCTCCAGCTACCGCTCCATCCTCAACCTGGTCAACCGCAAGCCCGCGCTGCGCGCCCACCTGGAGCCGGTGCGGATGTTCTGTTCCGGCGGCGCACCGCTGGACGGGACGCTCTCCGACCGCTATCTCGACGAGTTCGGACTGTCGCTGCTGGACAGTTACGGTTCCACCGAGCTCGGCAACATCGCCTTCGCCACCTTGGACAACCCGGTCTCCTGCGGCCGGGCCATGGAAGGCATCAAGCTGCGGATCGTGGACGAGGACGGGATTCCGGTGGCCCCCGGGGAGGCCGGAGAGATAGAGGTCGACACCCCGGACGCGCTGGAGGGCCACCTGGCCGAGGACGGCGGCATCGACTACTTCCCAACCGGCTGGCAGCCCACCGGCGACCTCGGATACCTCGACGCGGAGGACAACCTTTACGTCCTGGGCCGCAAGTTCGCCGTGCACCGTATGGGATACACGCTCTACCCCGAGCTCATCGAGCGCAAGGCCGCCGTCTCGCACATATCCACCCGCATCGTGCCGCTGCCCGACGAGCGGCGCGGCGCGCAGCTCGTCTTCTTCGTCGAGGACGAGGAGCTGCGGGAGGCATCCCACTGGCGTGACCGGCTGTGTGAGGTGCTGCCCGCCTACGAGCAGCCCAACCGGGTCGTGGTGCTGGAGTCGTTCCCGCTCAACCGCAACGGCAAGCCGGACAAGAAGGCGCTGGAGAAGCTGGCCCAGGAGCAGCCGTAGCCAGCGGCCCTGAACAGCCGAAAAAGGGAGCCGGTGGCGGATCACTCCGCCACCGGCTCCCCTTCGTACGTGCTCCCGGTGCCTCAGAGTCTGTCGGGTGGCCTCTGATAGGGCGGCCACGCCCTGGCACGCGCGCTTCCCATGTTGCCGAAATGTCCTAGTGGCTCCTTCCCTGAGCTCTCAACTTCGTTCGAGCAGGGGAGACCCCATCCGAGGACATCCCGGCGCCTTGGAATCGCACGCACCAGACCGCGTCCGCTATCCGATCGAAGGCCACCGGACAGGCTCTCAGTCGTACGGCAGCTCCACCGGCGCCAGCTCGTGGAACAGGTCACCGGGGCCAGGGTTGTCCGGATGCGTGGCCCCACCGAGGTGGTTCAGTACACCCCACACCGCGTTGAGGGCAGTGGTCACCGCGCCCTCGGCGAAGCCCGCGGTCCAGGACACGTCGTCGCCGCACAGGAAGAAACCGTGCTGCGCCGCATCCATGTCCTCCTGCATGAACTGGGTGAACAGCCGCCGCTGATAGCGGTACTGACCGGGAAGGTTGGACTTGAACGCACCCATGAAGCGCGGCTCGGTCTCCCAGGTGACGGTCAGCGGCTCGGCGATGACATGGGAGCGGATGTCGACGGCCGGGTAGACCTCGGCCAGCCGGGACAGCAGTACCTCCAGCCGCTCCTCGGCGGAGAGCGTGGCGACCTTCAGGGAGTCGTCGTTCCAGGTGTACGACAGGCACATCACGCCCGGCCGGTCCGGGCCGTCGTCGAAGAGATAGACCCCGCGTGGCATGCGGTCGGTGAGCGTCATGCTCATCACGTCGGCGCCGGTGGCCGGGTCGCGGTCCCGCCAGAACGGCCGGTCGACCAGCACGAACAGCTTGGACGCCCCCATGTAGTGGGTGCGCTCCACCGCCGTCCAGTGCCCGGTGGGCAGCAGCGCGGGGTCGCAGTCGACGCGGTTGAGCAGCGCCCACACATGCGGGCTGAAGACGACCGCGGGGAAGTTGCGGGCCCGGCCGCTTTCGTCGGTGACACGTATGCCCTCGGCGGTGCGCCGCAGCCGGGTGACCGCGGGCAGGGGACGGCCGCCCGGATGGAGCGAGGCGATCGAGGTGCCCTGCGGCCAGTGCGCGAGCCGGTGCGGCCGGTGCTTCCACAGTCCGAGCGGCACCTGCTGGGAGCCGCCTTCGATGATCAGCTGGTTGTCGTCCGCCTCGGTGAAGACGACGCGCAGGATCTCCAGCACCGAGTTGGGGAAGTCGGTGTCCCAGCCGCCGGTGCCGAAGCCGACCTGACCGAAGATCTCCCGCTGGCGAAAGGACTGGAAGGCGCCGGAGGTGGCCAGGAAACCGTAGAAGGACTGGTCGTCGTAGTCCCGGACCAGCCGGTTCCAGACCGCCTTGAGCATCTCCACGTCCCGCCGCTGGATGGCGTCGCGCACCGTGGAGAGCTCGGCGCGCTCCTGGAGGGCCTTCTCCCAGGCGTCGGCGACCTCCTGGTAGATGTCCGGCAGTTCGGCCGCGGTGGATGCCCGGTGCCGGATGCCGTTCAGATTGATCAGCGTGCTCGGGGTGGACGGCGACAGCGGGTTGGGGAAGGGGCGGGTGCCCAGCCCCAGCAGCTCGATGTAGTGGAACAGCGAGCGTGCGGAGACGGGGAAGCGCATGGCCCCCATCTCCGCCACGTATTCCGGATTCCCGGCAAAGGGAACCGAACGCATCCGCCCGCCCAGTTGCTCGGCCTCGTAGAGCACCGGATGCATTCCCAGCCGCATCAGTTCATACGCGGCCGTCAATCCGGCCATCCCACCGCCTATCACGGCGACCTCGGTGCCCGCCGCAGCAGGCGGAAGAGCACCGAGACCAGCCGGATGACGCAGCCAACTATCGTACGAGAAAGGAAAATCCGGCACGAGCATTGTCGTCGGAGCCGAAATGGCTGACGTCATGGGGAGAACCTCTCGGGGGCGTGCCGAAGACGATCTCACGCTATTTGTGCGGTGGTTGGGAAAACAACCCCTATGCACCCCTTGGTGACGGGCCCTGAACGGTTACGACCTCCCCCACGATAGGGAGCGGGCTCCCGACGCCCTGCGACTCCGCTTGCGGCGTTGTCGTCAGTCAACGACGCTCCGCGTCGCCTCCTTCCTCCGCCTTGCAATCGAAGCCGCATGACGCCGCTCGCTGATCCGCTCCCTATCGTGGGGGAGGTCGTTAGGCCGTATGCGCCACATCGGAGCCCAGGCTGGTCGGCAGATTGCGCCGCTGACTGATGTTGATCTTCCGGTAGACGCGGGTGAGGTGCTGCTCCACCGTGCTGATCGTGATGAACAGCTTGGCCGCGATCTCACGGTTCGTGTACCCGGAGGCGGCCAGCGCCGCGACCCGCCGCTCGGCGTCGGAGAGGCTGGAGAACCCGCCCACCGGCCCCGCCGCCACACCCTCGGCCGCCCCCCGGCCGGGGGTGCGCTGGAGCGAGCGGGAGAGCTCCTCGGCGCCGCAGCTGTCCGCCAGCCACAAGGCCCGGCGGGTCATCAGCCGGCTCTTGTCCGTGTCCTCGAGCTGCTTGTGCGCCTCGGCGAGCTGCGCCATCGTGCGCGCCATCCCGTACCAGCTGTCGCCGCTCTGCAGCAGGTCGAGCGCCTGCTGGAGCAGCGCGGGCTGCTCGGCGACCGGGCGGGTCGCGGCGAGCACGTGCAGCGCCGAACCCCGGGTGCGGGGCAGCGAGGGGTGCGCCAGGTCGAGCTGCTCCTGCGCCAGCCGCGCCGCCTTCTCCTTGTGGCCCAGCGCCAGCCAGGTCTCGGCGATGCCCAGTCGCCAGGGCACCAGGGAGGGGGAATCCAGGCCCCAGGCGGTCATCTTCTCCCCGCAGGCGCACAGGTCGGTGAGGGCCGCGTGGTGGCGGCCGGTGGCCAGCTGGTGCATACCGCGGGCATACAGATAGTGCAGCCCGAACCGGGTCTGGAACAGCGCCTCGGGCACCGGGCGGGCCAGCAGCTTGCCGGCCGCGTCGTGCTGGCCCATGGCGGTGCGCGCCTCGACCAGCACCGCCAGCGGCATGCCCACGTCCACCCCCCAACCGCGCGCCGGCAGCTGCTCCAGGGCGCCTTCCGCGTACCGCGCCGCGTCGTGGAGCCGGCCGCTGCGCAGCGCGATCTGGCCGCGGATGGCGCTGAAGTCGGCCAGCCACGCCTGGGCGGAGCAGCGTCCGGCCTCCGCCAGCACCCGGTCGCACCAGGTGGCTGCGGCGGTGAGGCGATCCGCGTAGATCAGTGTGTGCAGCGCGGCACGGAGCGCGTATGTCGTCCGCTCGCTCAGCCGGGTGCTCTCCAGTACCCGCTCGGCGGCCCGTACGGCGGAGTCGTCAGCGGCGTCCTTCATCACCCGTCGCAGGGCGGTCAAAGCGGTGATCTCGGGGGTATCGGCGGCGTCCAGGGCCGGGGCCCGGCCGAGGCCCTGGCGCTGTCTCTCGCCCTCGGAGATACTCCGCAGCTCCTGGAACTCCCGCAGCTCGGGGGCGCCGGGGAAGGCGCAGGACAGATTCAGCCCGAGGGCGCGCAGTTCCGCGTCCAGGTCCGGTCCTGGGGCTTCCGTCAGCGCCTGGGTGACCTGCCCGATGGCGGCGGCCGCGTCGTCCAACGAGCCGATGCGCAGCAGCCCGGCAGCCACTCGCAGGGTGTGCGGCGGCGGCAGCAGCCCCTCGCGGGCCGGCGCGGCCAGCGACTGGAGCCGCCGCCCCTGCATCAGCGGTTTGACCCGCCACAGCGCATCGGCCAGCGTCGCCTGGATGATGAGTGACTCCTGCTCATCCGTGCAGCGCCGCTTGGCCAGTTGCAGACAGCGGACGGCGAGCTCGGGGCGGTCGCCGGCGAGCGCCAGCCGGGCCGCCTCCCGCAACGCCTGCGGCACCCACTCCTCGTTCGGCGCCGCCGCCTCGTGGCTCAGCAGCTGCTCAGCCACCTCGGTGGGGTCGGCGCCCTCCTTGTGCAGCAGCTGCGCCGCCCGGCGGTGCAGCCGGCCGAGCTCCTCGCCGGGCAGGTCGTCCAACAGTACGGTCCGGACCTCCTCGCACCGGAACCCGGTGCCTTGGAGGATGCCCAGCTCGCCGAGGGCGGCCACGGACTGCCGTACGGCACGCTCCTCCACCTCGACCAGGCTGCTCAGCAGTTGGGGGGAGGTGGCGTCGCCCAGCAGCGCGATGCCCTGGGCGACCCGCAGCCGGTCCGCGCCGCCGCAGCGGTGCACACACGACAGAGCCGCCTGGCGGAACAGTTCCCCGATCGCCGGGCCGTCGTCCGTGTCGTCCTCGGACGAGCCCCGGTGCTGACCGCGGGCGAGCCGGGAGAGATGGTCCTCCAGCAGGCCGCGCAGCAGCAGTGGGTTGCCGCTGGTGGCGGCGTGGAAGGCGGCGGCGTGCCGCCGCGCGTCCGCGGCGCCGAGCTCCTCGGTCAGCAGCCGGGTGACGCCCGCGACGGTGAGCGGGCCCAGCCGCACATGGCAGGCCCATCGCTGCTGCAACAGCTCGTACAGCGTGGTGGAGGTTGCGTGTCCGATCCGCGGGCGGTGGGTGACCATCGTGGTCAGCGCGACGTCGCGGCACCGGCGGACAGCGTACGCCAGGCACTGGAGCGACTGCGGATCGGCGAAATGCACGTCGTCGATGGCGATCAACAGTGGGCCGGATTCGGCCAGTTCGGTGAGCGCGCGGTGAAAGCCCTGGAGCACGCCCAGCGGTACCTGCCCCGGCTCTCCGTCCCCGGCGCCCGCGAGTTCCGGTCCGAGCAGTTGTGAGGACGCCCCGCGCAGTAGTTGTTCCAGCACCGCGTAAGGGAATTCCTGTTCCGATGCGCACGCAATGGCGCTCAGCAATCGGACGCCTTTCGCGACAGCGTTGTCGGAGACCTGGTTGAGTAGTTCCGTCTTGCCCGAGGCAACGGTACCGCTGATGACGCCGAGCCCGCCTGCTTCGCCGACTTCCCGGGCGAAGAGCCGGGTGAGCCGAGCCATGTCCTCGTCGCGCTCCACCAACACCTGCGTGAACTCCTTCCCCCGATAAAGACTTTCCGGGGGTGGCGAAAGTGCCTCGCACACTCTGCGCAAATTCGATTAATCCACGGATATCCGGGACTGAAGAAAGTGCGCTCCCCTGTAATTAAAATTTCCCGTGCCCTCGGGCCCGCCCCGACTCCTTCCGCTACTGAGCTGTGCCGGCGGCGTGATGCTCTGGTCAGGAGCACCCGGCCTTCGGCAGCGGGACGCACGACAGGCTGTGTTCTCAAACCTGTTGTCCCGAAGGACTGATGGGACTGTAGCAGTGTCCGGCGCTCCGGCCGTAGGTCGTCTATTTCATGGTTTGTGGTGAATCTTTGATGGGTGACGGTGGCTCGATTGCAGACTTGATGGCCACTCTTCGCGCTGTGAGAAGCCGTCGAGCACGTCATCCCGCACGTCACAGCGACAGGTTCAAGCCAGCGCGCCGCAGCCGGAGCGTCGATTCCACGCTCCTCCGGCTGATCCCTCCACTATTGCTTCACGAGCGCTGGGCAGTAACTTCATCAACAGTTCACATGAAGTTACAACACCTGAACATCGGTCCCTCGTCGGGACGGAGTTCATGCCGTGCCCACCCCCACAAACTCCTGCTGCCCTCCCGCACGACCGGTCACTGGGACCTGTTGGTGATCCGCCGGAAACCGGCCCGGCCACAGCTGCCCGGTTCATGGCCGCAGCCACTGATCCGTATCCCGTGACACAGCCGACCCGACGGGCTTCTCCGCAGCGAGTCCTGGGCGGACCCGGGCCGAGACCGTGCTGACTCACATAGCCGTGCTCGCGTTCGGCGCCGCGTGCACTGTCCCCGCGTATCGCTGGGCGAAGCCCGGGTCACTGTCATCAGTGATGGTGATGTCGTATCGCCCGCCGTCCGCAGGCCACCTCAAGGTGACCGGCTCGTGCGGGCCGACCAGCTGAGTGCGCGCCGTGTGAGTCACGCCGAGCCTCGTCCGCGCCACCACAATCGATGCTGCAACCCGAACCACCTGGAAGCCGTGACCAAGGAGGAAGCTCTCGCTCGTAGGGACCGGGAGAGGGCGCGCGCCCGGAGGACCCACTGTCGACACGGTCACGAGTACACGCCGGAGAACACGTACCTGGACTCTCGAGGGTTCCGGCAGTGCCGGACCTGTCGTCGCGAGAGGGACAAGACCCGCTGGGTTCGCCCCGGCGATGTGAGATTTCGTGATACATGAGAGGGTCAGACGGGTGAGCGAGACACCACCGAACACCCTGCAATATCGCTTTGACGGGCCAGAAGACGCCCCCGTCCTGGTCATCGGCCCCTCCCTCGGTACCACATGGCACATGTGGGACCGGCAGATACCGGAGCTCACCCAGCACTGGAGAGTCTTCCGCTTCGACCTCCCCGGCCACGGCGGCGCCCCTGCCCACCCCGTGACCGCCGTCACCGAACTCTCCGACCGGCTGCTCGCCACCCTCGACGGGCTCGGCGTCCAGCGCTTCGGGTACGCGGGCTGCTCGATCGGCGGCGCGATCGGTGCCGACCTCGCGCTGCGCCACCCACACAGGGTCGCCTCGCTGGCCCTGGTCGCCGCCTCGCCCCGGTTCGCCAGCGCCGACGAGTTCCGCCAGCGCGGGGTGGTCGTCCGCACCAACGGCTTGGAGCCGATGGCCCGCACCGCACCGGAACACTGGTTCACCCCTGGTTTCGCCGCCGCCCAGCCGGCCATCGTCGAGTGGGCCGTCCAGATGGTCCGCACCACCGACCCCGGCTGCTACATCGCAGCCTGCGAAGCCCTCGCCACCTTCGACATCCGCGGCGAACTCGGCCGCATCACCGTCCCGACCCTCGTCCTGGTCGGCGCCGAGGACCGGGTCACCGGACCGGGTGACGCCCGCACCCTGGTCGCGGGCATACCGGACGCCCGGCTCGCCCTCGTCCCCGGCGCCTCCCACCTCGCCCCGGTCGAGCAGCCCGGAGCCGTCACCGATCTGCTCCTCACCCACTTCTCCACGGCCTGGCAGGAAACCGTCGCCGCCATCCCCCTCCCGCCCTCCGCCCCGCAGCAGTCCACCCCCGTGCTGCCCGTCGCGGAGATCACCACGGCCACACCGCAGCCCGAGACCGGGACCACCGGACGCGCCGACCCGTACGAGCCCGGCATGAAGGTGCGCCGCGAGGTGCTGGGCGATGCCCATGTGGACCGGACCATGGCCGCCTCGGACGATTTCACCGGCGACTTCCAGGAGCTGGTCACGCGCTACGCCTGGGGCGAGGTCTGGACCCGGGAGGGCCTGGACCGCCGCATCCGCAGCTGCGTCACGCTCACCGCGCTGGTCACCTCCGGCCATCTGGAGAGCCTTGCCGCGCATGTCAGGGCCGCGCTGCGAGGCGGCCTCACCCCGGCCGAGATCAAGGAGGTGCTGATGCAGACCGCCGTGTACTGCGGCGTGCCGGCCGCGAGCGCCGCCTTCTCGATCGCCCAGACCGTGATTCAGGAAGAAACCACCCCCCGCCCGTAGCAGGATGGGCCCATGAACGCTGTGAACCCCATGCACCTGACACTGACCAAGAAGACGCACTCCTGCATCTGTCTGAAGAAGGACGGGCGGACACTCGTCGTCGACCCGGGCGGCTTCTCGGAGCAGGACGCGGCCGTCGGCGCCGACGCGATGCTGGTGACGCACGAGCATCTCGACCACTTCAACGAGGAGCGGCTGCGTGCCGGTATGGAGGCCAACCCGGCCGCCGAGATCTGGACCTTGCGCAGCGTCGCCGACCAGCTCTCCGCGGCCTTCCCGGGCCGTGTCCACACCGTCGGCCACGGCGACACCTTCTCCGCGGCGGGCTTCGACGTACAGGTGCACGGCGAGCTGCACGCGGTGATCCACCCGGACATTCCGCGGATCACCAACATCGGCTTCCTGGTGGACGGTTCGGTCTTCCACCCGGGCGACGCGCTCACCGTCCCCGACCAGCCGGTCGACACGCTGCTGCTGCCTGTGATGGCCCCCTGGAACAAGATCTCCGAGGTCATCGACTACGTACGCGAGGTCAAACCGCGCCGCGCCATCGACATCCACGACGCGCTGCTCACCGATCTCGCCCGCCCGATCTACGACACCCAGATCGGCAGCCTCGGCGGCACCGACCACGGCCGGCTGACCCCGGGGGACTCGACCGGCCTGTGACCGCCACCGGTCCGGCGACTGTCAGTGGGAGCCGCTAGGTTTACGTACATGCGCATCGCCACCTGGAACGTCAATTCGATCACCGCCCGGCTCCCACGGCTGCTGGCCTGGCTGGAGAGCACCGGCACGGATGTGCTGTGCATCCAGGAGACCAAGTGCACAGCCGAGCAGTTCCCGGCGGACGAGCTCCGAGAGCTCGGCTACGAGTCCGCGGTCAACGCCACCGGCCGGTGGAACGGGGTCGCGCTGCTCTCCCGGGTCGGCCTGTCCGACGTCGTCGAGGGACTGCTTGACGGCCCCGAGTACGCGGGCGTGCAGGAGCCCCGGGCGATCTCCGCGACCTGTGGCCCGGTCCGGGTCTGGTCGGTGTACGTGCCCAACGGCCGCGAGATCGCGCACGAGCACTATGCGTACAAGCTGCGCTGGTTCGAGGCCCTGCAGAAGGCCGTCGCCGCGGGCGCCGCGGGCTCGCAGCCGTTCGCGGTCCTGGGCGACTTCAATGTGGCCCCGACCGACGAGGACGTCTGGGATCCGGCGCTGTTCGAGGGCGCCACTCACGTCACCCCCGCCGAGCGCGCCGCCCTCGCCGCACTGCGCGAGGAGGGGCTGTCGGACGTCATGCCGCGCCCGCTCAAGTACGACCGCCCGTACACCTTCTGGGACTACCGGGAGCTGCGCTTCCCGAAGAACAAGGGCATGCGGATCGACCTGGTCTACGGCAACGCACCTTTCGTCGCCGCGGTCAGGGACAGCTATGTGGACCGCGAGGAGCGCAAGGGCAAGGGCGCGTCCGACCACGCCCCGGTGGTCGTGGATCTCGAACTCTGACGGTCCGTTCCGCCGCCGGGCTCCCGCCTTTGGACGCGGAGCCCCGGCGCGGACGGCCTCCAGCACCTGACGCCTCGGCCGAGCCGTCGTTGTCAGTGGTCGCCGATACGGTGGTTGATGTCCTTGTACCGCTTGCTGGCTGCTTGCTGTGACCAGGACAGCCCCGCCCGTTCAGCGCCGGGCGGGGCTTCTTCCCTTGCCCGTCAGACCGCAGGAACTCCGTCCCGACTCCGATCGGTGGCCCGGCGCATCCCCAGTGACGCCCCGGCGGCGCACAGCGCCAGGACCATCAGCAGTGCGCTCACCCACAGTGGCGACCGGAAGCCGAACCCCGCACCGATCGCCAGTCCGCCGAACCAGGGGCCGAGCGCCCCGCCCACATTGAACGCGGACGTGGCGAACGAGCCGGACAGAGTCGGTGCGTCGGCCGCCAGCCGGAACACCCACGAGATCAGCGCGGTCCCGGTGCCGAAGGCGAGCATTCCCTGGAGGAAGACGAGCGCGACCGTCGCGAACGGGCTCCCCGCGGTCAGCGCGAACCCGGTCCAGCCGACGGCGAGCGAGACCAGACCGGCCGTGGTGAGGGCGACCGGCCGAGTGTCGATGATCCGCCCGGCGACGGTGACCCCGACGAACGAACCCAGGCCGAACAGCGCGAGCAGGATGGGCACCCAGGCTGCAGCGAGTCCGGTGACATGGGTGGCGAGCGGTTCGAAGTAGGAGAACGCGCAGAACGTCGCCCCTTGCACGAGGGCGCTCGTCAGCAGGGTCAGCAGCAGCCGCGGACGGGTCAGAGACCGCAACTCGTCGCGTGCGGGTGCGGGGGCGGACTCCGGCCGTGTCCCCGGAATCGTCCTCGCGATCACGACGACGGCCGGTACGGAGACGAGGGCCACCGCCCAGAAGGCCGACCTCCATCCCCAGTGCCCGCCCAGCGCGGCGCCGGCGGGCACCCCGGCCACACAGGCGATGGTGACGCCCCCGACCACCACGGACGTGGCGCGTGCCCGGGCCTCGGGGCCGACCATGGAGACCGCGGTCACCAGGGCCACGGCCCAGAAACCGGCATTCGCCAGCGCCCCGACGACCCGCGTCGCGAGAAGCACCCCGTAGCTGGGGGTGATTGCACCGATGACATGGACGGCGCCGAAGACGCCGAGGAAGAACAACAGGGCACGGCGGCGCGGCCAGTTCCGGCTGAAGAGCGCCATCAACGGCGCCCCGACGACCATCCCGATCGCGAAGGCCGAGGTGAGCAGCCCCGCGGCCGGAATGGATACGTGGAGATCGGCTGCGATGTCCGAGACCAGACCGGACAGCATGAACTCGGATGTGCCCTGGGCGAATACGGCGAGCCCGAGTGAGTAGACAGCAAATGGCATGAAGGAACCCCATGGACGGCTGATGGATGGACCAGGCAGGGGGTGTGGGCCGCGCCCGCCCGACATGACGGGCGGCAACGCGGAAGAATGTCCCGGGTGTTCATGGACGGGACTCGACAACGCGGCAGGCGTCCAGGTCGGAGAATCTGCGCATGAGCGCATACGGGGAAAGCGCAGCCCACACTGCTGTGGTCCTGCGGTGGCAGCCGACGCAGCGACCCCACAGCCTGGACACGGCCGTGCGGGATCAATTCGACAGCGGATCAGCCACCGGTGGACCGGTGGCTAGTCTCTGTCGGACTCGGGGCTGGACATGGTCGCGAAGCTACCAGCAGGGACCCGCTCTCCTCCAGCACTTTTTGCGCCAGGACACCGGAGCCCGGGTATGCCTCGGTCGGCGCACCGGATCGGCCCCCCGCAACGCGGCGCAGCCCCGGTCATACGGGCAGCGGCCGGTCACAGCGGGCGGTGATGATCTGCGACGAGAGCCCCGGCCGGGCAGCGGAGATCCACCGCACGTGCCCCCTTCGCCGGTCGGGGCGAGGAGAACAGGAGCCCGTGGGCCTGGTGCCGGGGGTGCCCGTGCTCGTACGACGCGCAGGGACCAGGAGGCCGACTGCGAACGGGACTCCGACTGTCGGAATAGAAGCTTCACGCACCCGATACGGACAAGGCATGCTTGCGAGGCCGGGTGTTCACGGTCGCCCCGTGTTGTAGTTGCGCCAGGGTATCAAGCTGTCATGTGTGGTGGATCTGATCCTCTCTCGCGCGGTCAGCGGCGCGAGAGCCCTTTACCGCTCTGCAAAGGATGAAGATGCCCCGAACCGATTCCCCGTTCGTCACCCGTCGTGGCTTCATCGGCGCAGTCGGCGCTGCCTCCGTACTCCTCGGTACTGGAGCCGTCGCGAGCTCGGCAGTTGCCCAACCCCGGTCCGCGGAACGGGACTTCCCGTTTCGCACAGGTGTCGGATCCGGTGACCCGCTGCCCGACTCCGTGGTGTTGTGGACCCGTCTGGCGACCGACCCGCTCGCCCCCGACGGCTCCGGCGGAATGCCGCCCCGTCCGGTCGCTGTCCGGTGGGAGGTCGCCGAGGACGAGCGGTTCCGTCGCGTGGTGAAGCGTGGCACCGTCACGGCGACACCCGAACTAGGTCACTCCGTTCACCCGGAGGTGTGGGGCCTGCGTCCCGGCCGCGTGTACTGGTACCGCTTTCGTGTCGGTGGCCACATCAGCCAAGTGGGCCGCACCAGGACCGCTCCGTCGTACGACGCCAGGGTCTCGTCGCTGTCCTTCGCGTTCGTCAGCTGCGTCAACTGGGGCGATGGCTTCTTCACGGGCTTCCGCCACCTCGCGAACGAGGACATCGACCTCGTCGTCCACCTCGGTGACTACATCTACGAGTACGGCATCAACGCTACCGGCGGCGCCCGTAAACAGCCGATGGGCGACGAGTTCCGGCCCGAGGCAACGGACTTGGCGCGGTACCGGCTGCAGTACGGGCTCTACAAGAGCGACCCCGACCTGATGGCCGTGCACGCCGCGCACCCCTTTGTGGCGACCCTCGACGACCACGAGGTCGAGAACAATTGGGCCGACGAGTTTCCCGAGGCGTCGAGCCAGAGCAAGGGCGAGCTGTGGCTGCCGCGCCGTGCGGCGGCGTTCCAGGCCTACTACGAGAACCTGCCCCTCCGCGCCGGGTCGGTCCCGGGCGGCGCCGACATGCGGATCTACCGCCGGTTGGCCTACGGAAACCTGGTCGACTTCAACGTCCTCGACACTCGGCAGTTCCGCGACGACCAGCCGTACGGTGACGGCACCCACGCCCCTGGACCGGAGAGCACCGACCCGTCGAAGACGATGATGGGCTTCGAGCAGGAGGCGTGGCTGCTGGACAACTTCGCACGCTCGAAGGCCCGCTGGCAGGTGATCGCCAACCAGGTACCGATGGCCGAGGTCGACCTGGACCCCACCGAGGCGAAACTGCTCTTCATGGACCCCTGGGACGGGTACGCCGCCAACCGCCGGCGCATCCTCGGCGGCGCTCTCGAACGCGACGTCGACAACCTGGTCGTCATCACCGGCGATCGCCACCAGAACAACGCCAGCAACCTGCTCCTCGACTACGACGACGAGCACTCGCCGATCGTCGGCAGCGAGTTCGTCGGCACGTCGATCACCAGCTCCGGTGACGGCGTGGACATGAACGAGTGGGGGCAGAAAGCCCTCGCCGCGAACCCGCACATGAAATTCTTCAACTCGCAGCGTGGGTACGTCCGGTGCAGCCTCACGAAGGACCAGTGGCGCAGCGACTTCCAGGTCATGCCGTACGTCAGCCGGCCGGATGCGCCCATCTCGACACGGGCGACGTATGTCATCGAGAACGGGGTGCCGGGTGTGCAGCCCGCGTGAGGGTGCGGTCATCGCCGGCACGCGGCACGATCGGCGTTCCGAGGCAGACCTCGAGGCCACGCGGTCGACCGGCCGCAGCGCGTGCGACGCTGCCCGCCGGACCTGACCGGCGGCGGACGAGGTCCGGCAGTCTGCATGAGCCGGTGTCCGAGGGGGAGCGCTCAAGCCCACTCGGACACCGGTGAAAGAATCCCTGTTGGTCAGAAGTGCCGCCACGCATGCGGTGCCACGGTCCGCCTCGCTCGCGCGAGGGGACTCGTGATCCTCTCCCTGCCTTCGCGCAGACACCCGCTGCCGGAGGAATTACCCGGCCGGCCGTCCTCAGCGGCGGTCGCCGAAGCGGGTTCGGTCCCCGCCGCAGTGCTCGCCGGTGTTCTGGCTCCGTCCGTACGCGGTATTCGTGTCCGTTCACTCGCGCGTCTGATCGATGCTCGGTGGTCTCCGACGTCGGCTGCCTGGCCGGTCTCGGGTCGCAGTCCACATCCCCAGGTGCAGCGATCCGGGGCCGGTTCTGTGTCATGGTGGGCTGATGGTCGCTTCACGATGTTGACTGAGTGGGGGGCCCGGTGGGAGTCGAGTGGGAGATGATCATGGTGGACGTGAGTGAACCGAGGGTGACGGGGACGCGTTGCCCGGCATCGCCCGTGGGCGGTGCCCCCCGAACCGGGACGCTGTCCAGCGGCAGTGCGCCCCAGGGAAATCGATCATGAACATCCCTTTCCTGGACAACTGGCGTAAGCGTCACGACGGTGCGCGAGGGGCCGGGCTCGCCGCCGCCGTCGTGGCGGACCCCGACGGCGTGGCCGAGCTCCTCGCCGAGTGCGAGCTGTTGCGTGTCCGGGCGGGGCGGCGGGGGCTCGAACTCGACGACAGCCCGGCCTCGTTGGCGGCTCTCGACCAGCTGCCGCCGCGCTGGCGAGACGATCCCGAGGAGCTGCCCTGGCTGGGTAACGACGCGGGGCTGTATCTGGGCACGGTTCTGGTGCGCAACGTCCCCGGTGCGGTCTGGAGCATCTGGCCGAGTGGGCAGCCCGTGGTGCGGCTGGCCTCGGGGCGGGAGATCGATGTGGTCGAGGCCGGGCTGGACTGGGCGATGGCGGGCAGCCCCGAGCTCTCGCAGGTGTACTCGGAGTCGGCCGAGGGGTAGAACCTTCACCAAAACCAGATAAGAAGCCTTATGCCGCATTTATGCGTGTCGGAGGCACAGCCGTTTTCGCGCTGGATAGTTTGCGCTGACCTCGACATAGCGACAAGTGGGTGGGGCAGCGTATGGCCGTCGATCCGTTGATCGAGCTGCGGGACGTCAACAAGTTCTATGGGCAGTTGCACGTACTGCGGGACATCAATCTCACCGTGGGTCGCGGGGAGGTGGTGGTGATCATCGGTCCCTCCGGCTCCGGTAAATCAACCCTCTGCCGGACCATCAACCGGTTGGAGACGATCGAATCGGGTTACATCGCGATCGATGGCAGACCTCTTCCCGAGGAGGGGAAGGGGCTGGCCGAGCTCCGGGCCGAAGTGGGCATGGTCTTCCAGTCGTTCAACCTGTTCGCGCACAAGACCGTGCTGGCCAACGTCTCGCTCGCCCAGCTCAAGGTCCGCAAGCGGAAGAAGGACGAGGCCGACCGGCGCTCCCGCGAGCTGCTGGAGCGGGTCGGGCTCGCCTCGCAGGCCGACAAGCTCCCTGCCCAGCTCTCCGGCGGTCAGCAACAGCGGGTGGCCATCGCGCGCGCCCTCGCGATGGATCCCAAGGCGCTGCTCTTCGACGAGCCTACCTCGGCACTCGACCCGGAGATGATCAACGAGGTGCTGGAGGTCATGCAGCAGCTCGCCCGGGACGGCATGACCATGGTCGTCGTCACGCACGAGATGGGCTTCGCCCGCTCCGCCGCCAACCGCGTGGTCTTCATGGCCGACGGCCGCGTAGTCGAGGACCGCACTCCCGAGGCGTTCTTCACCGCCCCGGAGAGTGACCGCGCCAAGGACTTCCTGTCCAAGATCCTCAAGCACTGACGGGAGCTCCGTGTTGCGTACGAGAAGAGTTCTGGCCGTCTGCGCCGGTCTCCTGCTGGCCGTGCTCGCCGCCGGTTGCGGCAAGGAGGGAAGCCCGCCGGTGAAGGGCCCGAAGCCCGAGCAGCTGCCCGTGTACAAGGTCGACACCAGCTTCCGGCTGCCCGAATCACCGACCTGGAACAAGGCGAAGAAGCGCGGATACCTCCGGGTCGGGGCCAAGGAGGACCAGCCCTATCTGGGCGAGAAGGACCCGGCCACCGGCGTCTACTCCGGCTTCGACATCGAGATCGCCAAGATGATGTCGGCCTCGCTCGGCTTCGACCCGAAGACGATCCGCTTCAAGACCATCGCCTCCGCCAACCGCGAGACGGCGCTTCAGAACGGCCAGATCGACTACTACGTCGGCACCTACACCATCAACAACATGCGAAAGAAGCTCGTCGGCTTCGCCGGGCCCTACTTCATGGCCGGGCAGTCGCTGCTCGTCCGCACCGACGAACACGACATCAACGGCCCGCAGGACCTGGCCGGCAGGACGGTCTGCTCGGCGGCGGGATCGACCCCGTACCAGCGCATCGCCGCCGACTACCCGAAGGCGATCCTGGTCGCCTACGACACGTACTCGATCTGCGTCGACAACCTGTTGACGTACCAGGTCGATGCCGTCACCACCGACGACGCGATCCTGCTGGGCTTCGCCGCCAAGGCGCCCAAGGAGCTGAAGGTGGTGGGCAAGCCGTTCTCCGAGGAGCCGTACGGCATCGGCGTACCGCGCAGCGACAACGCGTTGCGGTTCGCCCTCAACGACGCCCTGGAGGCAAACCAGAAGAACGGCAACTGGAAGAAGGCGTTCGAGGCCACACTCGGCCTGTCCGGGGTGCCCGCACCCACGCCGCCGCCCATCGACCGCTACCCGGCGACCTGAGAGGGCGGGCATCGACCATGGACGTACTCACAGAGAACTTCTCGCTGTACGGCAAGGGCTTCCTCGGCACGGTCGAGCTGACCGTCTACTCCTCGATCCTGGCTCTGCTCCTCGGCTTCGTCATGGCCTCCTGCCGGGTGGCGCCCGTTGGTTCGCTCCGGGTGTTCGGCACGGTCTGGGTGACGGTGCTGCGCAACACCCCGCTGACGCTGCTCTTCTTCGCGGTCCTGCTCGGACTGCCGCGCTTCGGCCTGGTGCTTCCCTTCAAGGTCTTCGCGGTCCTCGCGCTCGGCTGCTACACCTCGGCGTTCATCTGCGAGGTGCTGCGCTCCGGCATCAACACCGTGCCGACGGGGCAGGGTGAAGCGGCCCGCAGCCTCGGCATGACGTTCGGTCAGACGCTGAACACCATCGTGCTGCCGCAGGCGTTCCGTTCGGTGATCCCGCCGATCGGCTCCACGTTGATCGCCCTCGCCAAGAACTCGGCGATCGCCGGGGCGTTCAGCGTCACCGAGCTGCTCGGCACCTACAAGACCCTCAACGAGCTGGGCTACAGCATCATCTGGACCTTCGTCTGGATCGCCGTCGGCTACCTGATCATCACCCTGTCCATCAGTGCGCTCTTCAATGTGCTGGAGAAGCGCTGGGGAGTCGCCCGATGACCACCCGCACCGCGCCGTCACCCACCGCGCTCTATGACATCCCGGGGCCGGTCACCCGTAAACGCCATCGCTTGTACGGGATCGTCTCGACGGCCCTGATCCTCGCCCTGATCGGCTGGGTCATCTATCTGCTCTTCGACACCGAACAGTTCACCAGCGTCAAATGGACACCCTTCGCGTACAAGGGCATTCAGGAGTTGCTGCTGCGCGGACTGGGCAACACCCTCAAGGCGTTCGGGTATGCCGCGGTGCTCTCCCTCGTGCTCGGGGCAGTCCTCGCCGTCGGCCGGCTCTCCGACCACCGGGTCGTGCGCTGGGTCTCGACGCTGCTGGTCGAGTTCTTCAGGGCCATGCCCGTACTGGTGATGATCTTCTTCATCTTCGTGGCGCTGAAGGTGCAGCCGCTGCCCGCGCTGGTCACCGGTCTGACCCTGTACAACGGGTCGGTGCTCGCCGAGGTGTTCCGTACCGGAATCAACTCGGTGGAGCGCGGCCAGCGTGAGGCCGCGTTCGCCCTGGGAATGCGCAAGACGCAGGTCACCACGTTCGTACTGGCTCCGCAGGCGGTGCGTGCCATGCTGCCCACGATCATCAGCCAGCTGGTGGTGGCGCTGAAGGACACCTCGCTCGGTTATCTGATCACCTACGAGGAATTCCTCCACGCGGGCAAGCTCATCGCGTCCAACCTCGACTACGATCTACCCTTCATCCCTGTGGTGATGGTGATCTCGCCGATCTATATCGGGATGTGCATGCTGCTCTCCTGGTTCGCGACCTGGGTGGCCAAGCGGGAGCGGCGCAATCCGAAGACGAAGGCCGTGGAAGTCGCACCGGCCGAACCAGGAACGCTGCTGCCGGGAGTGCAGTAGCCGGGATCCGCTGCGAAGCGGTCCCCGAGGAGCAGTGCCCGCCCGGCAGCAGCCGGTGATCACTTCTCGCGCAAGGGAACGGACACGTACAACGGGTCCGCCGGGGCGAGGAGAAGGTCAGCTGCGAGCCGGCCGGGTTGCTCGATGCACAGCGGGTCGACGGTGTCGATCACCGGGCGAGTCGGTGACCGGCCGGGACGCCGTAGGCGGTGGAGAACCGCTCCAGGTCTACGGGGCATGGCCGGCCCGGCATCTGTCCGTGGAAGGTACAGGGGGCGCCGCCGACTCGCGTCCCAGGCGATACCCGGTGGGTCGTGGTACGACGCCGGCCAGTGGCTGCCGTCCGCCGCCCCGGTGACATGCGGTGCGGACGCCTTGTGCCTCTTGTGAGTGAGAGAGGAGGCAGTAGCGTCCCGGGGCGGGCGGGACGGCGACAGTTCACACATCGGGGCGCGCCGAGCGGCGCCCCGGTGTGCGGCGAACGGCAGTCGTCTGCCTCCTACTTGTCTCGTGTCAGCATCGGCAGCAGCAGCGCCGCGGACCAGCTGAAGTTGGGCGAGTTGAGCGGCGCCCCGGTGGTCGGGTCGTAGTTCTCCATGATCGGTCCGTTGCCCGAGAGGCCCGACGCGTGGGTGAGGAGCTGGTCCGTCAGGGCGTTCGCATCCTTGCCGTAGCCGTAGCGGCGCAGGCCGCCGAGGGCGAAATAGGCCTGGTCGAGCCAGACGGGGCCGCGCCAGTACGCGGTCGGCGAGAAGTAGGGGGAGCTCTTCGCCACGGTCGGGAACGGGACGGTGGTGGCGAACTCTCCGGGATCCGTCAGCTTGTCGCGCACAGCACGGGCCTGCGCCTCGGACGCCGTGCCGGTCCACAGCGGGACGGCGCCCTCGATGCCGCGCCCGCGGGCCGTGAGCGGCGCGCCCGTGTCGAGCGCGGTGTCATGGAACCAGCCGTCCTTCGGGTCGTACATCGTCGCGCGGACGGCGGCGGACGTGGCGGCGGACCGCTGCGTCCACCGCTTGGCGTCGGCACCGCGGCCCAGCGCGCCCGCGATGCGCGCCAAGTAGCCCTGGTCGGCGGCGAGATAGGAGTTCAGGTCGACGGACTCCTGGTTGAGGGAGTAGCCGAGGAGTGTTCCGTCGGCCGCGTGGTTGGCGATGATGTCGGTGCCCAGGGCGGCGTCGAAGCGGGGCGCGTTGTCCATGCCGCTCTCCCAGGCCGCGGCGAGGCGCCGCTCCTCGGGCGAGTTGTTGGCGGGGTCCACGGTGGCGCCGTACTCGGCGAGGCCGTTGTGGTCGTGGTCGCGGTTGCGGTACCACCAGGCTTGGTACGCGGCGAGTTTCGGGTACATCTCCCGCAGGAAGGCCTTGTCCCCGTTCTTCGCGTACACCTCCCAGACTGCCCAGGCGGCCAGTGGAGGCTTGGAGTTGCGTTCGTTCCAGTTGCCGCCGCCGCGCGAGGGGTCGTTGTAGAAGATGACATCGGGGATCATCCCGGCGTCCTGCGGGCGGGTCGTGGAGTCCGGGCGTATCTGCCGGTCGAACATGGCGCGGATCTGCGACTCGGCCAGGTCGGGCGCGAAGCGTGCCGTGCCCACGGCCTGCTTCCAGGTGTCCCAGGCCCAGATGCCACCGGTGAACCACTTGTAGGAGATCGACGGTGTGATCCCGTCGTGTTTGATCTGCCCTGCCGCGCCTCGCCAGTTGGTGACGAGCGTCTCCAGCGACTTCACGGCCGTGCGTCGCCGGTTCGCCGGCACGCCCTGGGTCACCCCGGCGACATAGCCCCGCCAGCGCGCGTCGGAGGCGGAGACGACGGCATCGGGGTGTGCGAGTACGTCACGGACCTTCACCTTCTCCTTCGCGCGCTCGGCGGTGGTGAAGGTGTAGGACTCGGTCCAGTCGAAGCTGTGCGAGCGGCCCGGCGCGAGGGTCACCGGTTGTGCCGCCTCGGTGCGGTACGTGTCGCCGTCCACCGTCGTGCGGACGGCGTCCTTGTGCGTGACCTCGAAGCGTTCCGTGCCGTCGGTGAGGTAGTCCCAGGTCTCGCGGACCTTCGCGAAGTCGACGCCGACACCGGAGCCGGTGGCGGTCAGTGAGGGCGCGTCGCGCATCGGCCGGTCGGCGGGCCGCAGCAGGCTACCCGTCCAGTCGGCGCCCAGCGTGCGGGGCACCGGGCCGGTGTTGCGGACCTCCGCCCGCACCAGGGCGCTGCGGTCGGTGGCGAAGCGGAGTTCGAGGGTGAGGCGCAGGCCGCGGCCGAGGTCGTACGACTGGAGGAGCCGACCTGGGAGCGAGGTGAAGCGTGGCGCGCCTCCCTCGGCCAGGTCCAGGGGGCGGCCGTGTTCGGTGAGGTGGATGCGACTGAAGGACTTGCTGAGCCACCAGGGGTATTCCTGGGCGATGTAGAGCGGCCCGGAGAAGCCTCCGTACGCGTCCTTGTCGCCGGTCTTCGGCAGGGCGTAGGCGTGCCAGGCGCCCTGGTCGGCGAAGACGGTGACGGGGTTGTTGTCCTCGTCGTCGCCGGGCAGGGCGGCGGCGGGGGTGCCCTGCAGGTCGAGGACGTCGGCGTACGAGGGCGGTGGCGTCGGGCGCGCGTGGGCGGTGGCCTGCGGCACGGCGAGGGCGCCGCCGGCGAGGAGGAGGGCGGTGAGGATGCTCAGAGGCCGGTGTCCGGTCACGTGTGGGTCTCTCCCAGGGAGTCGGTGGTGGCGATGCGCAGGACGGCGGCGCCGAGCGGGCCGAGGTCGACGTGGTCGCGGACCCGGGCTCCGGTGAGCAGGTCGGTGCCGCCGGCCGCGTAGGGGCCGCTCAGTGGCGTCCGCGTGTGGTGATCGTTGTGGTTGAGGACGAAGAGGTACGTGGCCCGCTCGCCACAGCGGACGGTCGCCTCGACTCCGCCGGGGACGTCGAGCACGGGGCGTACGCCCGCGGCGCGCAGCGCGTCGTCGAGCAGGGCTGCGATGCAGTCGCCGAGGTGGGCGCTCACGTACCACGCGGTTCCGGTGCCGTAGGGGTGGCGGGTGACGGCGGGGCGGCAGGTCAGCTCTCCGGACGCGTACGAGTCGACGACCTCGGTGTCGGGGGCGTCGGGTTCGATCCACTCGCTCCACAAGGTGGCCTCGGCTCCGGAGGCGAGCCGCACCACCTCGGCGTCGGGGATCGGCCAGAACTCGTCGACCGACACGCCGAGTACGTCCCTCAGCGGTCCTGGTGCGCCCCCGTCGTGGATGTGGTCGTGGCCGTCGACGACGCCGCTGAAGGGGCCGCACACGAGGTGGCCGCCGCCGCGGACGTAGGCGGCGATGCGGTCGGCGTTCTCGGGCCGCAGGAGGTGGAGGTTGGGCGCGAGGACCACCCGGTATCCGTCGAGGTCGGCGTCCGGGGACACGAAGTCGGCCGGGACGGCGCGGGCGTGGAGCACGGCGTACCAGGGCCGGAGCAGGTCGGGCCAGCGCATCCGGGCCGAGGGGTGGTCGTCGGCCTCCAGGGCCCACCAGGAGTCCCAGTCGAGGACGATCGCCACGTCCGCCGGGGTGGTGGCGCCGGTGACCTCACCCAGCCGGGCGAGTTCGGCGCCGAAGCGCACGGTCTCACGCCAGCCACGGGAGGCGGTGCCGCGGTGCGGGAGCAGCGCGCTGTGGTACTTCTCGGCGCCGGCGCGGGAGGCGCGCCATTGGAAGTACATGATGCCGTCGGCGCCGCGGGCCAGGGCCTGGAGGGACCAGAGGCGTTGCAGGCCTGGCTTCTTGGGGACGTTGACCGGCCGCCAGCTGACCGCGGACGGTGCCTGTTCGAGGAGCAGCCAGGGTCTGCCGCCCTTGAGGGAGCGCATCAGGTCGTAGTTGAGGGCCGCGTTGACGTGGGCGCGCGGGTCGGCGGGGTCCGGGTAGGCGTCGTCGGAGACGAGGTCCTCGTGGGCTGCCCACTTCCAGTAGTCGAGGGCCTTGAACATCGACATGAAGTTGGTGGTGGCCGGGGTGTCCGGGCTCAGTTCCCTGAGTGCCTCGCGCTCGGCGCGGTGGCAGTCGAGCAGGGCGTCGGAGCAGAAGCGCCGCCAGTCGAGGAGCTGCGTCGGGTTGACGGGTCCCGGCGCGGTGCGCGGCGGTTCGATCTCGTCGTACGTGCCGTAGCGCTGGGACCAGAAGGCGGTGCCCCAGGCGTGGTTGAGGCCGTCGATCGTGCCGTAACGCTCGGTGAGCCAGGCCCGGAAGTGGTCGGCGGAGCGGGCGCAGAAGCACTCGGTTACATGGTCGCCGTACTCGTTGTGGATGTGCCACAGGGCGAGGGCCGGGTGGTGTGCGTAGCGTTCGGCGAGGGCGAGGGTCAGGCGCAGGGCGGCGGCGCGGTACTCGGGCGAGGACGGACAATAGTGTTGCCGCGAGCCGAATTCGAGACGTACGCCGTCCGCGGTCACCGGCAGGATCTCGGGGTGGGCGCGGACCAGCCATGCGGGCGGTGACGCGGTCGCGGTGGCCAGGTCGACGGCGATGCCGTGGGCGTGCAACAGGTCGAGGAGCCGGTCGAACCAGGCGAAGTCCCATGTGTCCGGGCCTGGTTGGAGCCGTGCCCAGGAGAAGACGCCGACGGTCACCATGGTGACGCCGGCCTCGCGCATCAATGGGGCGTCCTCGGCCCAGACGTCCTCGGGCCACTGCTCGGGGTTGTAGTCACCACCGTAGAGGACACCCGGGACGCGGGTCAGGCGGCTCATCCCTTCACCGCCCCGCCGAGAAGTCCGGCCACGAACTGCCGTTGGAAGAGAAGGAACAGGGCCATCAGCGGAAGCGTGGCGAGCAGTGAGCCGAGCATGAGTCCCGAGTAGTCGACGTGGGAGAGACCGGTGAGGGTGTTGAGCGCGACGGGCACGGTGTATTTTTCCTCGGAGTTGAGCATGAGCAGCGGCCAGATGAAGCTGTTCCACTGCGCCATGAACGTGAAGATGACCAGGGCGCCGAGCTGCGGGCGCACACATGGCAGCACGACCTGGTAGAAGGTGCGCAGCTCGCCGGAGCCGTCGATACGGGCCGATTCGAGGAGCTCGTCGGGGAAGTCGACGAAGCCCTGCCGCATCAGCAGGATGCCGAAGGAGTTCGCCAGGAACGGCAGGACGACCGCCTGGTAGGAGTCGATCCAGCCGACGCTCGCCATCATCTGGAACAGCGGCACGAGCAGCACCTGGAACGGGATCATCATCGTGGCGAGCACGGCGCCGAGCAGCAGACCCCGGCCGCGGAAGCGGTACTTGGCGAGTCCGTAGCCGCACATGGCGGAGATCAGCGAGCTGAGCGTGGTGTGTACGACGGCGATGCCGACGCTGTTGATCAGGACCCGACCGAAGCCGATGGTGTCCTGGAGCCGCACGAGGTTGTCGAGCAGGCGGCCGCCGGGCAGGAACGGCGGCGGCGAGCGGAACAGGTCCGACGTGGAGTGCGTCGCGGCGATCGCCATCCACAGGAACGGCACGAGGCTGACGACGGCGCCGGCCGTGAGCAGAAGGCGTACGGCGTAGCGTCCGAGGCGCCGGGCCGGGCGGACGCGTACGGGGGCCTGTGGGAGGGGGGCGGTCACCGGCGGCGCTCCCTTCCGAAGGCGATGTACTGGAGGGCGGAGATCGCGGCGATGAGGGCCACGACGACCCACGCGATGGCGGCGGCGTAGCCGAAGTCGAGCTGCTGGAAGCCGGTTTTGTAGAGGTAGACGACCGGGGTGAGGGTCGCGTCGTCGGGGCCGCCGCGAGTGAGGACGTAGTTCTCGTCGAAGAGCTGGAGGGTGCCGATGGTGGAGGTGATCACACAGAACAGGACGACCGGGCGCAGCTGCGGCAGGATCACGCGCGTGTACGTGGAGAGGCTTCCGGCGCCGTCGATGGCGGCGGCCTCGTACTGCTCCTTGCCGATGGCCTGGAGCCCCGCGAGCAGAATGACGGCGTTGTAACCGGTCCAGCGCCAGGTCAGGGACCCGATCAGTGAGACGCGGGCCCAGGTGGGGCTGTTGAGCCAGTCGACCTGGCCGATGCCGACGGCGCCGAGTATCTGGTTGACCAGGCCGCCGTCGGTCTTGAGGAGGACCTGGAAGACGACAGCGTACGCGACGAGTGTGGTGACGGCGGGCAGGAAGTAGACGGCGCGCCAGGTGCCGCGCAGGCGCAGCCAGGACTGGTTGAGCAGTACGGCGAGGACGAGGGCGAGGCCGGTCATCACCGGGACCTGCACAGCGAGGATGATCCCGGTGTTGAGCAGGGACTCCAGGAACGCAGGGTCGTGGATCAAGCGCCGGTACTGGCCGAGTCCCACCCAGTGGGTGGCGCCCGCGTCCTCGGTGGTGAAGCTCTGCAGGAGGCTCGCGCCGAGTGGATAGGCGAAGAAGAGGACGAAGAGGGCCGCCGCGGGCCCGGCGAAGATCCAGGCGGTGCGGCCCGGGCGCCTGCGGCGCGTCCTGGCGGGAGCCCGGGCGGGGGCGACCGGCCGGTCGTAGGTGGTGTGGACGGCCATCGGACTACTTCGCCCTCTCGCGACCGGTGGCCGTGGCAAGCTGCCGCGCGGCCGAGTTCAGGACGGCGCGCGGGTCCTTGCCCCGCAGCATCACGCCGTTGACGGCGGAGATCATGATGTCGGTGGCCTTCGCGTCGTCCTTGTTGTTCTCGACCGGCAGGATATTGCGGGCCAGCCGGGCGAACACATCGAGGGTCGCCTGGCCGCCGAAGTACTCCTGTTTCACGCTCAGATACGGGTCGTCGAGCGCGGGCAGATAGGCGGGGAACAGGCCCTCCCGCTTGAGCATGGAGACCTGGTTCGCCTTGCCGGTCAGCAGGAACTGGATGAACGCCCAGGCCAGGCGGGGGTTCTTGCTCTGCGCGGGGACGCAGAGCGTGGAGCCGCCGATGTTCGAGGTGCGGATCGCGTCGGCGGTGAATCCGGGCAGGGGCACCACCTGGAACCTTCCACTCAGCTCGGGCATCTCGTCGGTGAGCGTGCCCGACCACCAGGCGGCGGTGGGCGTGGTGGTGGCCTTGCCCTCCTTGATTCCGGTGACGAGCCCGTCCCAGCCCTTCTCGTAGTCGACGAGCCCTTTGTCGTGCAGGGTCTTCATCAGCGTGAGGGCCCGCACGGCCTCCGGGGTGTCGACGGCGACGCGGCCGCCTTTGAAGTAGGACTGGCCCTGCTGCTGGAGCAGCATCGGCAGGATCCCGGCGTCCGTGGAGTCCATGATGAGCAGCTTGCGGCCGGTGACCTCCTTGATGCGGACCCCGGCCCGCACATAGTCGTCCCAGGTCAGCAGCGACTTGGGGTCGACTCCGGCGGCGCGGAAGTGGTCCGTGCGGTAGTAGAGCGCGCAGGGGCCTATGTCCCAGGGCAGTGCGAAGACGGCGCCACCCTTGCCGGTGACGGTGCGCCACGCGGCGCGGTCGAATTCGCCGCCGTAGCGGCCGCCGAGGCTCGTCATGTCATAGAAGCCGCTCGGGAAGTTGCCCGTGTAGCGCGGCATATGGCTTCCCTCGACCGTGAGGACGTCGGCGAGGCCCGAGCCGCCGCGCAGGCCGACGGTGATCTTGTCGTAGGCGTTGTCGTAGCCGATGTCGACGATGTCGACAGTGGTGCCGGGGTGCTGCTGCTCGAAGGTGCGGGCGAGGCGCTTCATGGCCTTGGCGGCCACGTCCCACGACCAGACCGCGATCTTTCCGCTGACCTTGTCTGCTTCGCCGTCCTCCTCGCCACTGATGTCGCGAGCGCCTGTGCCGCCCGCACCGCCCATGGCACATCCGCTGACCAGGGACGATGCCGCGACTGCGAGACCTGTGGTCAGAACAACCCGTCGGGTGGGTCTTGTTGACACTCTTGCCTCCTGGAGCCTCAATGCCTAATGCTGTATTCAGAACACTGAATGACGGAGCCCGCCGTCAAGAGGTGTACACACAAAGACTTTTGTTGCCGTGGTTCAGGCTTCCGTCGGCTCACGCGAAAGGCGCGGCATGACGTCACCCCAGGACTCCGTCCACCCCTACATCCCGAACGCGGTACCGGCCGTGCGGCAGGCGATGCTCGAGGAGATCGGCGCGGCGAGCATCGAGGACTTCTACGCCGACATCCCGGATGCCGTCCGGCTGCACCGCCCCCTCGACCTGCCGGCCCCGCTGCGTTCGGAGGCCGAACTCGTCCGCCACATGGAGGAGCTGCTCGGGCGCAACACATCGACGCGGCAGGCACTCAGCTTCCTCGGCTCCGGCTGCTACCAGCACCACGTACCGGCGGTCGTGGACGAGGTGGTCAACCGCAGCGAGTTCCTCACCGCGTATGCGGGCGAGCCCTACGAGGACCACGGGCGCTTCCAGGCGCTGTGGGAGTACCAGTCGATGATGGCCGAGCTGCTCGATGTGGAGATCGTCAACGTCCCGGTGTACGACGGCTTCCAGGCCTCGGGAACCGCGCTGCGCATGGCCGGCCGGATCACGGGCCGCCGCCGCGTGGTCGTCGCCACCGCGATCGACGCCGACAAGCTCTCCCGCCTGCGCGACTACGTGCGCCCCGACCACGACGTGACAGTGGTCCCGGTCGACCCGGACACCGGCTGCGCCGACCTCGACGCGGTGCGCGCGGCGCTCGCCGCCGGCGACACGGCGGCGGTGTATGCGGACGCACCCTCCGCGTACGGCATCGTCGACCATGCGCTGCCCCGCCTCGCCGAACTCGCTCACACCGCCGGAGCGTTGTACGTCGTCGGCTGTAATCCGCTCACGCTCGGGGTGCTCGCGCCGCCCTCCGCGTACGGCGCGGACATCGCGTGCGGCGACATCCAGCCGCTCGGCCTCCACCAGAGCTTCGGCGGTGGCAACGCGGGCTTCATCGCCACGCGCGACGAGGAGGCGCTGGTCGCCGAGTACCCGTCACGCCTGTTCGGTCTTGTGCCGACAACCGTCGAGGGTGAGTACGGCTTCGGCGACGTCGCCTACGAGCGGACCTCCTTCGCGCTGCGTGAGGAGGGCAAGGAGTGGGTCGGCACGGCCGCCGCGCTGCACGGCATCGGCGCCGGGGTCTATCTCGCGCTGATGGGACCGCAGGGCATGCGGGAGATCGGCGACACGATCCTCGCGCTCACCGCGTACGCCCGCCGGCGCCTCGCCGAGGTGCCCGGCATCGAGATCCCGTACGGCGATGCCCTGCACTTCGCCGACTTCACCGTCCGCTACACGGGCGGCCCGGCCGCCGCCGAGATCCGTGCCGGCCTCAAGGAGCGCGGCATCTTCGGCGGCGTGCCGACCGGCGCGTACGAGGCCGCTTACTGCGTCACCGAAGTCCACACCAAGTCCGACATCGACCGGCTCGCCGCGACCCTCGAGGAGATCGTCAAGTGACCGCCCCGCACGCGCCCGTGTCCGTCTCCCCCGAGGAGGCGCGCATCGCCGCCAAGCCGCGCCTGCGCCGTTTCCAGCAGGCCTCCTGGGACGAGAGGCTGATCTTCGAACTCGGTTCGCCGGGCGAGCGAGGAGTCCTCGTTCCCACCGCGGACCCGTCGATCGAGAAGGTCGCGATACCCGCCGCCCTGCGCCGCGCCGAACCGCCCGCCCTGCCGGAGATGTCCCAACAGCAGGTACTGCGCCACTACTTGCGCCTGTCACAGGAGAACCTGGGCGCCGACCTCAACATCGACGTGGGCCAGGGCACCTGCACCATGAAGTACAGCCCCAAGGTCAACGACCAGTTCGTCCGCGACCCGCGGATCGCGGCGCTGCATCCCCTCCAGGACGAGGACACGGTCCAGGGCGTCCTCGGGATCATCCACAGCCTGGAGCAGCTCCTGAAGGAGATCTCCGGCATGGACCGGGTCTCGCTCCAGCCCGGTGCGGGCTCCGCCGCGATCTACACCAACGTCGCCATGATCCGCGCCTACTTCGCCGCGCGCGGCGAGCCGGAGCAACGCGACGAGGTCATCACGACGATCTTCTCCCACCCGTCGAACGCGGCTTGCGCGAAGACCGCGGGCTTCAAGGTCATCACCCTCCACCCGGACGCGGACGGCTACCCCGACATCGAGGCACTCAAGGCGGCGGTCGGCCCGCGCACCGCGGCGCTCCTCATCACCAACCCCGAGGACACGGGCATCTACAACCCGCGCATCGAGGAGTTCGTACGGATCGTGCACGAGGCCGGCGGCCTGTGCTCGTACGACCAGGCCAACGCGAACGGCATCCTCGGCATCACGCGCGCGCGGGACGCGGGCTTCGACCTGTGCCACTTCAACCTGCACAAGACGTTCTCGACGCCGCACGCATGCGGCGGCCCGGCGGCGGGGGCGTGCGCGGTCACCGCGGAACTCGCCCCGTATCTTCCGCGCCCCACGGTCGAGTTCGACGGCTCGACGTACCGTCTGGACGACGACAGGCCCGAGTCCGTCGGCAAGATGCGGCCGTTCTACGGGGTCGTCCCGAACCTGGTCCGCGCCTACGCTTGGATCATGTCGCTGGGCGCCGAGGGCCTGCGGGCCGCCGCCGAGACGGCGGTCCTCAACAACAACTACCTGCTCCACAAGGTCCGGCAGATCCCGGGCGTCTGCGTCCCCTACGCCGCCGGGCGCCCGCGCGTCGAGCAGGTCCGCTACAGCTGGGAGCAGCTCCACGAGGACACCGGCCTGCACTCCGAGGACATCGGCCTGCGCGCCGCGGACTTCGGCACGCACTACTGGACCAGCCACCACCCGTACGTCGTACCGGAACCCATGACGCTGGAGCCGACCGAGTCCTACACCCGCGCCGACCTCGACGAATACGCGGCGATCCTCGCGGAGATCGCCCGTGAGGCCTACGAGGACCCGGAGACCGTGCGCACGGCGCCGCATCGCTCTACCATCCACCGTGTGCGCCCCGAGGCCCTGGACGACCCGGCGACCTGGGCGGTCTCCTGGCGCGCCTACCGCCGCAAGGTCCTCGGCGAGGCCGGCCGGTGACGAGGATCGGCCTGGTGGTCAACCCGGTCGCCGGCCTCGGCGGCCGGGTGGGCCTGGGCGGCACCGACGGCCCGGACCGGCCCCGCGTGGCACTTTCGCTGGGCGCACGCCCCTTGGCGGGGGCGCGTGCCGCTGCGGCTTTGGGTGAACTGGCGGTGCGTTCAGGGCAGTTGACAGCAGATGTGTGTCCTGCGTGGGACGGACGAGACAGCGAGTCGACAGCGACGGCGCCCCCCACGCCCGGCCGGCACACACAAGCGAGCGCCGCTTCGACGGCCTCCGCGCCAGACGGGCGTCCCGATGCGTCGAAGGGCACGGTCCACGCCCCCGCAACCACGCGGAGGCGCACGCCACACCCCGTGCCCGGCCGCCGGGCCGACGCCACCGGGGATCTTGCGCCGAACGGGCTCAGCGGCACGCAGGCCGGGGCGGCGGCCATCGCTCCGGTCGGTCACCCGCCGGGCTCCGGACTCCTCGTCGTCACCGCCGCCGGTCCCCTGGGTGCTGACTCCGTCGCCGCCGCAGGGCTTGAGGGGCGGGTCGTGTACGCCGCCGGGGCCGGGCGGGACACCTCAGCCACGGACACGGCCGCCGCGGTGCGGGCGATCGTCGCCGAGGGCGTCGACCTCCTGCTCTTCGCCGGCGGCGACGGCACCGCGCGGGACGTACTCGACGCCCTGGGCGACGTGCCCTGCCCGGTCCTCGGCGTGCCGACCGGCGTGAAGATGCACTCGGCCGTCTTCGCCATCAGCCCGCGCGCCGCGGGTGAGGTCGCGGCGGCGTGGCTCGCCCGCAGGAGCACCGTCCGGCTGCGGGACGCCGAGGTGATGGACCGGGACGAGGACGCCCTGAGCGAGGGCCGCGTCACCTCACGGCTCTTCGGGTGGCTGCCCGTGCCCGACGTGCCGGTGCGCGTACAGCAGCGCAAGACCGGCAGCACCGCCACCGCGCCCGAGGAGGTCGGCGGCATCGCGACCGACGTCGCCGAGCGCGTCGGGGACGGGCTGCTCGTGCTCGGCCCCGGCAGCACCACCCGGGCGGTCGCGGCGACGCTCGGCGCGGACGTCTCCCTCACGGGGGTCGACGTGCTCCGCCTGCGGCCCGGCCACCGGCCGCGAATCGTGGCCCGCGACGCGGGCGAGGACGCCCTCCTCGCCATCGGCCCGGCCTGGATCGCCCTCTCCCCGATCGGCGGCCAGGGCTTTCTCCTCGGCCGCGGCAACCAGCAGATCTCGCCGCGCGTCCTGCGCGCGGCGGGCGGCCGCGAGCGCCTGCTCGTGCTGTGCACAGAACAGAAACTGGCCGCGCTCGGAGGCCGCCCTCTTCTCCTCGACACCGGCGACGACGCCCTCAACGGGGAGCTGTCCGGCCACCTCCGCGTCATCACCGGCAGGCGGCGCACGTCGCTGTACCGCCTGGCCGGATGACCCTTTACCTCCCATTACTCCCAGAAGGAGCCCAAGATGATCTCCCTTGACGGCAAGCGTGCCATCGTGACCGGCGGCGGAGCCGGAATCGGCCGCGCCACCGCCCAGGTCCTCGCCGAGCTCGGCGCCCGCGTGGTGATCGCCGACATCGACACGGACGGCGGCGAGCGGACGGCGAAGGACACCGGAGGGTCGTTCGTACGCTGCGATGTGTCTCGACGCGAGGACTGCGAGGCCGTCGTGGACGCCGCACAGGAACTGCTCGGCGGCGTGGACGTCCTCTTCAACAACGCGGGAATCATCCGCCGCTCCACGGTCTGCGAGATCACCGAGGACGACTGGGACCTGGTGATGGCCGTGAACATCCGCTCGGTGATGCTGATGAGCCGCCTCGTGATCCCGGGCATGGCAGCGCGCGGCGGCGGTTCCATCGTCAACACCGGCTCCGGATGGGGCATCCGCGGCGGCGGCCGGGCCGTCTCGTACTGCGCATCGAAGGGCGCCGTCGTCAACATGACCCGTGCCATGGCCATCGACCACGGCCCCGACAACATCCGCGTCAACTGTGTCTGCCCCGGCGACACGGCCACCGGGATGCTCGCCGAGGAGGCCCGCCAGCTCGGCGAGAGCTCCGACGCGTTCTACGCCGACGCCGCCGACCGGCCGCTGGGCCGGATAGGCCGGCCCCGCGACATCGCCCAGACGGTGGCGTTCCTCGCCTCGGACGCCTCGGCGTTCCTGAGTGGTGCGATCATCCCGGTCGACGGCGGCGGTACCGCGTGACCTGCCGGTAGCGGATAATCGACCGGACCGAAGGGGAGGGCAGCCTCACATGCCAATCGAAAACCGCCCGCTGCGCGAACAGGTCAAGGAGGAACTGATCAAGCGCCTCGGGCGCGGCACGATCGCGACCAGCAAGCCGATCAACGAGGGGCAGCTCGCCACCGAGCTCGGCGTCAGCCGTACTCCGCTGCGCGAGGCACTGATCACGCTGGAGCGCGAGGGCGTCATCACCAGTGAGCGCGGCAAGGGCTTCCGTTTCACGCCGCTCAGCGCCCAGGAGTTCCGTGACCTGTCCGCGATCGTCGCGGCGCTGGAGGCGCTTGCCCTGGAGTCCAGCGATCCCGAGCACCTCGTGGCGACGGCTCCCCGGCTGCTCGAGGAGGCGCGCGCGTTCTCGGCCCCGCAGGCGCCGCACGACGTCATAGAGCGTTACGACGACGCGTGGCACGACCTGCTCCTGTCCGGCTGCACGAACGACCGCCTGATGAAGCTGCTCACCTCCCTGAAGGTGACGATGCACCGCTACGAGCGGGTGGCCCTGGGCGACCAGGACATCCTGGAGCGTTCGGCCGAGGAGCACGAGCGGATCGCCGAGTGCCTCCAGCGCGGCGACCTCGACGGGGCCGTCGCGGCGCTCAAGGAGAACTGGAACAGCGGGATGCACCGGATCCTGGAGTATCTGAAGGACTGACCGCGGGCGGCGGGGCCGTGGAGCCCCCGAGCCCGGGGCGGCCGGAAGGCCCGCGCGCCCCGGGGGCTGAGGACACCCGCGACCGACCGCGTCGCGGTCAGGGCTGGGCCAGGCGCTGGAACATGGTCGTGATCTGGTCCTGGTCGGCGATCAGGGGCAGCGTGTCGAAGTACAGCTCCCACTCGCCCGCCGGACCGAAGCGCTCCACGATCCCGAAGGGGACATTCGCGCCCTTGATACTGGTGACGGTGCCGTGCCACTCCACGAAGGTGTGCGTGCGGCCGAACGCGACCTGGCCCGGCTTCAGCCGGACGTCGGCGTGGTCGAAGAGCCGGCGGAGATAGGCCGCCTTGCCGTCGGCGGTCTTGAGGGGCGAGGCGAGGCCGGGCGCGGTCAGGCGGCCGTGTCCGGCGCCGCCGACGAGAGCGTCGACGTTCTCGGTGTTCCAGGCCGCGAGCCGCGCCGTGATGTCCCCGGCGCGGAAAGGGCGCGGCGCGGGGCCCCGGCCGGCGTCCGCCGCCGGGCCCGGGCCCGCGTCCGCGACACCCTCGAACAGATTGCGCAGCTCCGGGGCCGCCGATCGGAACACGGTGTACCGGTCGTAGTAGCGCCGGGCCTGGATCGTCTTGCCGTCCTCGGAGAGGACGTTGCGGGCGATCTGCGGATAGCCGACCTTGTGACCCTTGACGGTGACCTCGTTCCACTGGCCGAACATCACCACCGCACCGTCCGCGACGACTTCGGTGCCCCGATAGCGCAGGTCCGGTACGAGACGCAGCGAGTCGACGATGGACTTCCCGATGACGGCGTGCCCGCGCTGCGGATCGCCCCCGGCCTCCCAGAGGGTGGCCTCCGGGTCGAAGATGTCGAGATAGGCGGCGACCCGCGGGTGTCCGACCTCACCTGTCTGCGGCGGCGTCCCGGTGGGGGTCTCGCCGAATATGATCTGCCGCTTCATGAACGCGCAGGCGTTGGGGGTGATGCGTCCCTCCAGCGTGCCGACCTTGTCACGGACCTCCGCGCACGCGACCGAGGTTGGTGCGGCGGCGGCCGTCGCGTGCAGCACGGCTCCCGCGTCCGTGGTCGGGTTCGAATGTGCCGTGCCGAACGCCATCCCGGACACCATCGCGACCGTGACGGCTCCCGCACGCCCCAGCATCTTCGTACCGCGCATCTTCGACCTCTCACCCGTCGTAGGGGGAACAAGCTTGACTTCAGGCCCTGGTGGAGTCCGCCTCCCGCGCTCCTTGGCCTGTGGCGGCAACCCTGCCCGCGTCCACTCCGAAGATCGATTACTTGTCAGGTAATGGGCCCCGGCCCGCGGCGGGAGGGATGACGCCCGGCAGGCGGTGCCTGATCGCCGGGTCGTGACGTGTGGCGGTACGGCGCGTCAGTCGGCGTAGGCCGCCGGCGGCGGGCCCGCGGGTGCGGGAAGTGCCTGCGGAGGCCGCGTCCGGGTCGTCCCGGGTGGGGCGCAGACCGGGCAAACAGCCAGTGGCGGCATCCTGACGGGGGATAGGGTTCGGCTGAGAAGAATCCGCTCGGTCCACGCGAGCTGCGCCAGGGCCGGACATGGTGCCGCCCGAGGAGGAGCCGGATGCTGCAGGCGCTGGGATTGGGCCCGGCCGAAGAGGCCATCTACACGGCACTGCTGGCCCGCCCGACGGCCTCCACGCAGGACCTCGTCCGGCAGACGGGAATCGAGAAGGCCGAGACCGCCCGCATCCTGCTCGACCTGGCGGCACGTGGCCTGGTGGCGGTCGCCACCGAGGCAGAGAGCGAGGCACCTGACTCGGCCGACCGCGAGGCCGGCCTTCAGCCCGCCCGCTACCGGCTCACACCGCCCTCGGTGGCCCTGGCGCCGCTACTCGTCGAGCAGCGCAACGCGCTGCACCGGGCCGAGACCGCGTTCTCGATGCTGACCGAGCAGTACCGCAGTACCGCCGCCCACCCCGCGGGCAGCGTCGTGGAGGTGGTCGTCGGCGTGGAGCAGGTCGCACACCGGTTCCACCAACTGCAGCGCGGAGCCCAGCGGGAGTTGCTTGTCTTCCTCGTCGGCGAGCCCATCGCGGTGCCGCGCGAGGATGCCGACATGTCGGAGAATTCCGCGCTGGACCGCGGAGTCGACTTCCGGGTCGTGGCGGCCAGGAACTATCTCGACGGTCACGACGTAGCACAGGACGTGCGGGCAGCCATTACGGCGGGCATCGAGCTTCGCCTGGTCGACTCGCTGCCGCTGAAGATGGTCGTGTCGGACCGGGAACGTGCCATGGTGCCACTGGACATGGCGGACTCCGGCGGTGAGCCGAGCGCAATCGTGGTGCACCGCAGCGGCCTGCTGACGGCGCTGGTCCATCTCTTCGAGAAGGAATGGGCCCAGGCCCGGCCGCTGTACAGCACCACCACGGGTGTGCGCGCGGAGCCGGCAGCCGATTGGCAGCCGACCGAGGGGGAACTGGAGGTCCTCGCCCTGCTGTTGGCAGGGATCTCCGACCGGCGGGCGGCCTCCCAACTCGGTCTCTCCATACGCACCGTGGAGCGGCGGATACGCCGTCTGATGGACCTTGCCGGAGTGGATTCGCGCCTGCAACTCGGGTGGCACGCCGCACGTGCGGGCTGGCTGTGACTTCCTCCTTCTCGGTCTGAGAGCCGAGGAGTCCCGCGTCTGTCGGTGGTCACCTTGCGAGGGTGGCCGCCAACTCCTGCCGGGTTCCTGCTTCACCGCCGGCGGGCCCGTGATCCGGGCTGGAGGCGTCTGCCGGAGCGGCGGCGCGCGCACCCACGCCGACTGGTAGTACCTGACCCGCGCGGCCCCTTCGGCGAGATCACCGGGCGAGTGTCGGCCCGGGCATACCTCCACCTGTCAGACCCGAAGGCTCACCGGGCCGACGAACCACGTGATGTGACGGCGTGACGGAAAACCGACATGCGGGAAACCCGTCACACGCAGCATCCCTGCACGATCCGTGTGTCTGCCAGGCTGCGGAATGGCATGTTCACGGCATCAAGTAGGGAGACTCATGCGCCCCATAACGCGTACAGCCTTGGGCGCGGCAACCGCCGCCGTCCTGGCCGTCACTGCGATCGCGCCATCCGGGGCGGCGGATACGCCGCCTGACGGTGCCTCGGGGAAGAGGCCCATCATCGGCAGCGGGACCACGGCACCGGGCGGCAAGCAGGTGACGGTCACGCTCGTCACCGGCGACAAGGTGCTGGTGACCACGGACACGTCGGGCCACAGCTCGGCGACCGTGCTGCCCCGCGAGGACGGCACGCAGCAGATGGTCCAGACCTATCAGATGGGCAAGGACCTCTACGTCTACCCGGAGGACGCCTCCCAGGCGATCGCCGAGGGCAAGGTCGACGAGCAGCTGTTCAACGTCACTGGGCTCATCCGCCAGGGATACGACGACACACACACCGACACGCTGCCACTCATCGCCACTTACCAGAACAGTGTGAACGTTGCCGACAGCGCGCCGGCGGCCCCTCGCGGGGCCGAGCGGGGCCTGAGCCTCCCGGCTGTGGACGGCGTCGCGCTCAAGGCCGGCAAGGACACTGCCGCCACCTTCTGGCAGGACGTCACCAACCCCCGCTCACGTTCTGCCTCCACGCTGAAGAAGCTGTGGCTGGACGGCAAGGTCGAGGCCACCCTGGACCGGTCCACCGCGCAGGTGCACGCGCCGGAGGCCTGGGCGGCCGGCTACGACGGCAAGGGCACCAAGGTCGCCGTGCTGGACACGGGCGCGGACGCCGAGCATCCGGACCTGGCGGGCCGGATCGGCGCGTCCAAGAACTTCACCGACTCCCAGAGCGTCAAGGACCGGCAGGGGCACGGCACCCACACCGCCTCCACGGTCGGCGGCTCCGGAGCGGCCGGCGACGGCCGCAAGAAGGGCGTAGCCCCCGGGACCGACTTGCTCATCGGCAAGGTCCTCAACGACTACGGCTACGGGCAGACCTCCTGGATCATCGAGGGGATGCAGTGGGCCGTCGACCAGAAGGCCGACGTCGTCTCCATGAGCCTGGGCAACTCCGCGGTCGGTGACTGCGGCGACCCGCTGGCCGCGGCGACGAAGGAGCTGTCGCAGAACACGCACACCCTGTTCGTCGTCGCCGCCGGCAACCTGGGTTCGGGCATCGAGACCGTCTCCTCGCCGGGCTGTGTGCCCGGTGTGCTGACCGTGGGTGCCGTCGACCGCGATGACACCACCGCGTGGTTCTCCAGCCGCGGTCCCGTGGCTGTCACCCACACCCTCAAGCCCGAGATCGCCGCCCCCGGTGTCGGCATCTCGGCGGCGGCCGCGGGCGGCCGCGGCACCTACGCGTACCAGACGATGTCGGGCACCTCCATGGCGACCCCGCATGTCGCCGGTGCTGCGGCCATCGTCCGCCAGGCCCACCCGGACTGGACCGCGCAGCAGGTCAAGGCCTCCCTGGTCTCCTCCGCCCGCACTGATGGCAAGGTCCCCGGCGCTGACGAGACCGGGGGCGGCGTCCTCGACGTGGCCACCGCGGTGGACCAGCAAGTGCTCTCCGCACCGGCTGTCCAGGCCGGCAGCTACAACTGGCCGCAGGACGCCTCGGACCGCAGCACCGTGCAGGTGCCCTTCACCAACACCAGCGGCAGCGACCTGACCCTGAGCCTGAAGGTCAGCGGTGTGCACGGCAACGACGGCAGCGACGTCAACTCCGGCATCGTCAAGCTCGAACAGGGCAAGGTGACCGTCCCCGCGGGGGCCACCGCCCAGGTGCCGCTGCGGATCGACCCCACCGCCCGTCTGAAGGACGCCCAGTACGGCGCTGTCACCGGCCGGATCCTGGCCACCGGCGGCGATGTGCACGTCTCCGTGCCCGTCACGCTCTACGTCCAGCCGGAGACGGTCACGCTCCGGGTCAAGGCCATCGACCGTAATGGCAAGCTCGCGACCGGCCCCTCCTCCCTGGACCTCGTCAGCCTCGACACCGACAAGGGCGAGCGCCGCAGCAATGCGGGTGCGACCGAACAGACGTACAGCGTGCGCCCGGGCGACTATGCCCTCAGCAGCTTCGTGGCGACGTACGACGCGAACAAAAAGCCCGAATCGGTCAGCTACCTCGCGAAGCCACAGCTGCGGATCACCCATGACACCACTGTCGTCCTCGACGCCCGCAAGGCCCACCAGCTGAGCCTGCACACCGACCGCCCCTCGAAGGTGAACAACACCACGTTCAGCTACGCCCGCACGTGGGACGACACTTGGCAGATATCCGGATCGCTCATGTCCGGCGACACCGTCCAGAAGTTCTACGCAGACGTCGACCGACGTGCCAAGAACGGCACCTTCGAGTTCCGGCCCACCTGGCGTGCGACCGGCTCCGAGGACGGCTCGCCCTACGTCTACAACCTGTCGTTCCCGACCGAGGGTCCCCTGCAGTCCGACCAGGTCTACCAGCCCAAGGACTCCAAGCTGGCCCAGGTCACCGAAACGTGGAACGCCATGGGCAAGGAGGCCGACTACCTCGACGCGATGTTCCTCCGCCCCTCCGGGAGCAGCGGCGACTACGTCCCCGTGAGCCCGTTCGGCTCCGTCCACGTGCCCACTACCCGCACCGCCTACTACACGACCGGCGACGACGCCTGGTACCACGGCGCGATGACCAGCTTCCCGTTTGCCGCGTTCATGAACGACCAAGAGCGCACCTACCAGGCTGGAGAGCGGCGCGCCGAGGAGTGGTACGGCGGCCCCCTGCGGCCGGCCGCGCCGCGCGACGCCGACGGCAAGCTGATGCTGACCGCCGAGCGGCAGGGCGACCTGATCGGATTCCAGAACGCGCTCTGGGCCGACAGCTCCGGCGACCACTGGGCCTACGAAGGGTCGTTCGGCGACCTCGGTAACCTGGTGCTGAAGCGCAACGGTGAGCAGATCGCCAGCAGCGCCTGGCCGTACGCCGCGTTCGAGGTGCCGGACGAGGACTCCGCGTACGAGCTCACCCAGAACCTCGAGAAGATCTACACCGCGGACCGGAACTGGCTCCGCTCCACCGCTGTCAAAACCACCTGGAGCTTCCGCTCCCACCGGGAGCCGGATGTCTACTCGCGCGGCCTGCCGATGCTCTTCCCGGCGTACGACGCCCCCGTGGACGGCCTGAACACCCTGCCCGCGCAGAGCGGCATCACGGTCGGTCTGTCGGTCGAGGGCCACGCCGGGTACACCCCGGGCGCGATCAAGACGGCCTCGCTGTCCTACTCCTACGACGGCGGCACCACCTGGACCCAGGCGCCGACCGAGCAGCGGGACGGCAAGTGGACGGCCATCCTCGACAACACCGGCGCCGCCGGCAAGCAAGTCACGATGAAGGTCGCCCTCACCGACGCCAACGGCAACGCGGTCACCCAGACCATCACCCGCGCCTACGACGTTCGGTAACCACATGGTCCGGCCGGGCGGTCTCCCACAACGGGCGGCCCGCCCGGCCGGCCACCTGCTGCCCCACCCCTGATCATCAGAGCGCAGTCCAGGCGCAGATCGTTGCAGTCCCGGCAAACCGACAGCTTGCCGGGAGTGTCGGCAGTTGCAACCGCTCGCGCAGTGCAGCCGATGCCGGCCACGCCCGGAAAGGCGTGGCCGGCACCAGTGAGCCGGGTGCGAGCGGATTCACGCTACGGGAAATCCGATGCTCGCCCGGGAAGCGGTGGCATCCAGGAATGGACAATCAGTGAAGAATGGCCATCCCGGCAACCGGTCCGTCACACGATTTCGATGTCCTTGACCTTCGGCGGACGGTTCGGGAAGGAGATATCGGTCCACCGCGCGATCTTCACCGAATCACCGTTGTCGTCGTAGTAGATCAAGTCGTTGTTCCCCGTGGAGATCCTGTCGACCCACCAGCTGCCGAAGGAGGTCCTCCCGCCGTTCGCGTAGCAGTCCACGCTCTGCTTGTTGCCGTTGTGCGACCAGATCTTCAAGAAGTCTTCCCCGCCGCGGCACTCGACATGGTCGATGGCGAAAGCGTTGCCGGTCGGCACGATCATGGTGAACGCGGCGGCTGCGGCGAACGCCACGGCCGCGGAACGCGCGACCTTCTTCGTTTTTGAGATCACAAGTTCTCCTTGAGTCGAATGTCGAATCGGGAGCTCACTTCGCAACCACCGTGGGTGGCGTCGTGCTGAACAAGCAGCTCGACGACCGCCGTCGTCAATTACGCGGGGGTGCCCTCGGCGCCGCGGTGCTCGGAAGCGACGGAGTTCCAGCCAACGATGCGGGTCCAAGTCCGTCTCAGCTGCACTCTGTTCACGAACCGGCAAGCACCAGACTGTCGGGCGTAGCCCCTCAGCACCTCAAGAACTGATCACATTCACCCGTACGTGGCTGAGCGCCGAGAATCCCGTGTCGGTTGAGCTTCTGCGTCATGGCGTGGGTCGCGATGGGCTTCCCTGGGAACAGGTCAAGAGCGCGGCGCGGCCGTGCGGCTCACTTCAGCGCGCTCTTCGCCTGCCAGTCGGACCACGTCACATTCCATGCCCCGTACCCGTTGCCCTCCGCGACCGTGCCCTTGGCATCCGCGCCGGTGATCTCGAACGGGTCGCCGACCCGCACCTGCTGGTACAGCGCAGCGGCATTGGCGTCGCTCATCCCGACACAGCCCGAACTGTGGTTGGCCACCCCGAAGTAGCCGGCGTTCCACGGCGCCGCGTGGGCGTACATCCCCGACCAGGTCAGCCGCATCGACGAGTCGACCATCTTGTCGTAGGCGTCGCCCAGGCCGACCGTCTCGGAGCGCATGTTGATCGTGCCCTCCTTGGCCATCAGCACGGCCGTGCCGCGCCAGGACGCCTTCTCGCCGCCCGGGGTGCCGGCCGACATGGGCACGTCCATGACGGTCTTTCCGTCCCGCATCAGCGCCAGCCGGTGACGGTCGAGGTCGACCTTGACCACCTGCTCGGCGCCGACCGTGAAGGTGGTCCGGTAGTCGCGGACGAACCAGCCGCCGGACGGGCCCGAGTCGATTCCGTTGAGGTCGGCGTCGAGTGTGACCTTCGTACCGGACTTCCAGTACTCCTTGGGCCGCCAGTCGGCACGGTCCTTGCCGGAGTAGTCCTGCAGCCAGCCCCAGGAGCCCTCGGTGTTGTTCGAGGTGGACACCTTCAGGGCCTTCTCGACCGCCGCTCTGTCCTTCACCGGGTTGTCGAAGACGATCGACAGGGGCTGGGCGATGCCGATCGTGGTGTTCTTGCCAGGGGCCAGCGTCAGCTTGTTGACCCTGTCGGCCCCGGCGGTGGTGAATCCGGCCTTGTCGCTGCCGCCCTCGGTGTCCTTCGCCTCGACGCTGTACGTGGTGCCGGGCGCGGCCACCCGGTTGGACGTCCAGGTCCTGCCGTCGGCGGACATCCGGCCGGTGAGCGCGTCCCCCTCGGCCGCGCTCACCGTGACCGTCTTCAGCTTTCCGCTGTCGAGGGTCACCTTCACCGGCTTCCCGGGGGTGGCCTTGGCGCCCTGGAGGTTCACCGAGATCTTGGCGTCGTGTGCCGGTGAGCCCCCGGCAGCCCCCTTGCCCGAGTCCGACGCGGAGGCGCCGGAACAGGCGGTGAGCGTGGCGCCGAGCACCGCGGCACCGGCGATCAAGGTGAGCCGGACCGGGCGGGCGAGCGGGGCAGTACGGTGTATGCGCCGACGTGCGGAGAACAACGGAAATACCTCCAAGGCATTGCTTCTCGTCGATGGAGAGGCGTTTCACCCCGCGATAGGTTCCATGAAAAGACTGAAAACCGGGAAATCGTTTGTGTGACATGGGTCGCAGCGCAACGGTCGTCGTCCGGTCACATTCGCCGCTCGGCTCCGTCACGGACCGCTGTGAGCATCCTGTGCAGCTCCGCAGAGCCGACAACGGGGCGGACCAGGGAGGGCTACGAATACGTCAGCGCTGCTCGCGACCGGAGACCGCAGCCATGACCACGAGCTACGGATATGCAGCCTGACCGCCGCCGAGCACCGGGCCTTCGTGTCCACCCACACGGAGGCAAGCATTCTGCAGTATCCCGTCCTGGGCCTCGGTGAAGGACCAATGAACCTCCGAAATGGTCGGCCGGCACAGTGACTTGGGTGAATTGACCGGGGCCGCGCTGGTGCTCTACCGGCAATTTCCCGGACCCCGCAAATACTTCGCCTGTTTGCCCCGAGGGGCCGGTGGCCGACTGGGCCGGCCCCGGCATCGACCGCTGGCTGCGGCCGCTCATGGCGCACCTGCGGAAGTCCGGCGCCTTCGCCGTACGGATCGGCCCCTCGCCGGCGACCACCGCTGGGACACCATCCGCCTCAAAGCGGCCACCGGCCCCGGCCGCAAGGTCAGCGACGTACTGGCGGCCGAGGTGGCCCCGCTCGGCACGGCTGTCGCCGAACGGCTCCGGGCCCGCGGCCGGCGCCGCTGCGGCGGCGACGGGGGAGGGGACGCCGACGCGCAGCCGCGCTACGTCTTCCAGGTGCCGCTCGCCGGACGGTCGGCGGGTCTGGTACCAGACCGGCGCCTTGGCCGACCACCGCCGCGAGGTCCGCCCCAGCAACGCGCTGCAGTGGAAGATGATGCTCGACGCCCACAAACTCGGTGCCGATGTGCACGACATGCGCGGGGTACCCTCCACTCTTGACCCCGACGACCGCCCCTTCGGGCTGCGCCGTTGGAAGCTCGGCACCGGAGGTCAGGCCGTCGAGACCTCGGAGAGTGGGAGACATCGGTGGGCGGAGCTGCCAACAACACCTTGTACCGGGCGCTTCAGGCGTACCTGGCGCGCCGATGACGGCCGCCGAAGCGGCCCCCGCGAAGGCCGCAGAGCGCAAGTCCGGTTCGGTGCTGCGCAGCGGCGCCGTCATGGCGTCCGGCTCCATCGTCTCCCGGGCGACCGGCTTCGTACGCTCGGCAGTCGTCGTCGCCGCGCTCGGCACCGGGCTCCAGGCCGACGGGTACACGGTCGCGAACACCGTGCCCAACATCCTCTACATCCTGCTCATCGGCGGCGCGCTCAACGCCGTCTTCGTCCCGGAGCTGGTGCGGGCCGCCAAGAACCATGCCGACGGCGGAGCCGCGTACACCGACCGGCTGCTGACCCTCTGCACCGTCGGCCTCCTCGCCCTCACCGTGCTCACGGTCGTCGGCGCCCCGTGGATCGTCGCGGTCTACTCCGACTACCACGGCGCACAGGCGGAACTCACCGTCGCCCTGGCCCGCTACTGTCTGCCGCAGATTCTCTTCTACGGACTGTTCACGCTCCTGGGCCAAGTACTCAACGCCCGCGACCGGTTCGGCGCGATGATGTGGACTCCGGTCCTCAACAACGTGGTGATCATTGCGGTGTTCGGGATCTACCTGGCCGTCGCCGCAGGGTCCGACGGTACGTTGACCTCGGCGCAGGCCCAGTGGCTCGGCTGGGGAACGACCGCCGGCATCGCGGTGCAGACACTCGCCCTGGTGCCCGCACTGCGCGCCGCGAAGTTCCGCTGGCGGCCGCGGTTCGACTGGCGGGGGAGCGGTCTGACCCGGCCGATGCGCGCGGCCGGCTGGCTCGTCATGCTGGTGCTGACCAACCAGATCGCCTACTGGGTGGTGACCCGGCTCTCCACCGCCACGGGTCAGAACGCCGTCGACCAGCATGTGTCGGGCGGCGTGGGCTACACCGCGTACACCTACGCCTTTCAGCTGTGGGTGGTGCCGCACGGCATCGTGACCGTCTCGCTCGTCACCGCGCTGATGCCCAGGATGAGCCGGGCGGCGGCCGACAACGACCTGACGGGGGTGCGGCGCGATGTCTCGTACGCGCTGCGCACATCGGCCGCGGTCGTGGTGCCCGCGGTGGCCGTGCTGTTCGCGCTGGCACCCTGGGTGATGGGGGCCGTCTACGGGTACGGGCGCACCGGCGACGCGGACATTGCCGTGATGGCGGGCATGATGATGGCGTTCGCGCCGGGGCTGATCGCCTACTCCGGGCAGTACGTGCTCTCCCGCGCGTTCTACGCGATGAGCGACACTCGCACGCCGTTCTTCCTCAATCTGGTGATCGCGGCGCTCAACGCCGGGCTCTCCGTTGCCGCGTATCTGCTGCTGCCGGTCCGCTGGGCCGTGACGGGGATGGCCGGGGCGTACTCGGTGGCGCTGTTCGCGGGCTTCGGTGTCACCGCGTATGTGTTGCACCGCAGGGTCTCCGGCAGCGGTGCCGCCCGGCCCTCGCTGGTGCGTTCGCCCGGGCTGTGGGCGCAGTTCCGGCTGGTGGTGGCGTGTGTGCCCGCCGGGCTGCTGGGGTACGTGACCGCTCGCTCCTGCGAGGGATCGGGGGACTTCGCCGCGGTGGGGGCGGGGACCGTCGTCCTCCTGCTCACGGTGGCGCTGCTGGCGCGGCCGTTCCGGCTGCGGGAGATCAGCGCCCTGATCACGGCGGGCCGGGGGCGGCTGCGGCGGGCGTGAACCCCCCGGGCCCAGTCCGGGCACCGGTTCGGATCCATGCGGCAACGCGCACGGCTCCTTCCAACGGGTTGTCAAGGACGGCAAGCCCTGGCTGACCATCGCAATGCCCGCAGTCTTCGACCGGGGCGAGGGGCGCCGGCCCACCGGGCTCGTCCCCTGCGCCGTGAGGGCAGAGGGTCAGCCCGTCGCCCGGTGCGAGTTGCGCGGTATCGGTACGGGAGTCTGCGCGGCCCGTGTCACATCGGCGACGAGCTCCACCACATCGGGGCCGTACGCCTGCGAGTTGATCACCTTCAGTAGCAGGCAGAAGGTGTTGGTGCCGTGCTTGCGGGCCAGCTTCTCGTAGTTGCGGGCCAGATAGCGGGAGGCCGCCTGGTTGGTGATCGCCCGCTGGCCGCAGAACAGAAATACGGGACGGGCGTCCTGACTGAGCGTCAAGCGAGCGAGCAGCACGTATTCGGCGACGCCCTTCTCCGCCCGGTAGCGCTCCGCGCCGATCTGGAAGGCGGCCCGGTCGGGGCCGGGCTCCGGATCGGTGTTCACCTTCACACCGGGCAGCAGCGAATGCAGATGGGCAGCCATCCGGCGGTTGGACCCCGGTCCGCCGACACAGAATTCGGTGCGCTCGCCGAAGCCCTGCTGCGCGAGGTCATGGGACAGGATCTGCGCGTGTGCCGAACAGTCCTTGATCAGCGCGGAGAGTTCGAGCAGGGCGAAGACGTCGTGGCGGTGGACGGCACCGTCGCCGCCCGCGTCGCGGTTGACGACGAGCAGGCACTCGGAGTTGCCCGGCAGCCCGAAGAAGGCCTGCTTGCGGCGGAGCTTGCGGCGCCAGAGACAGATGCGGGCGATCCAGCCCAGCGTGCCGCTGATACCGGCGGCTATCACGCCCAGCACGATGTTGCGTACGTCGTCAGTCATGGGCGGGCATGTTAGCGGGCGATCGGCCTCCGGTTCACGGCGGTCCTGACGAGGTGGGCGGGGCGGCGCTACCCTGCGGCGGACAATCCTTCACTGGAGGTGCGCATGCGACGTTCCGTCGTACGGAATGTGTCGTTGCCGGTTGTTCTCGCCGCTGTCGTCATGGTTGGGGCAGCCGCCCCGTCGTCCTCGTCCGCACCGCGGACCGAGCCACCCCCCAAGTCGCCTGTCGCGGTGGGTTACGCGGGGGCGGTCGCCAGCGTCGACGCGGATGCCTCGGCCGCCGGTATCGAGGTGCTCCGCAAGGGCGGCAACGCGGTGGACGCCGCGGTGGCGACCGCGGCGGCGCTCGGTGTGACCGAGCCCTACTCGGCAGGTCTCGGCGGTGGCGGCTACTTCGTCTACTACGACGCCAGGAAGCACACCGTGGAGACGATCGACGGCCGGGAGACCGCACCCCTCAGTGCGGACTCCTCGCTGTTCCTGGAGAACGGCAAACCGCTCGCCTTCGCCGACGCTGTCACCAGCGGACTGAGCGTGGGCACCCCCGGCACCCCGGCCACCTGGGACACCGCGCTGGAGACCTGGGGCAGCAAGTCGCTGCGGCAGGTGCTGAAACCGGCCGAGCGGCTCGCCAGGGACGGCTTCGTCGTCGACAGCACGTTCCGTTCGCAGACCGAGTCAAACCAGGCCAGATTCGCCGACTTCCCGGCGACGAGGAAGCTCTTCCTGCCGGGCGGTCAACTGCCCGTGGTCGGATCCGTCTTCAAGAACCCGGATCTGGCGCGTACGTACGAACAGGTGGGCCGCAAGGGCATCGACGAGCTGTACCGGGGTGAGCTGGCCGACGACGTCGTACGGACCGTACGCAACCCGCCCGTGGACCCGAAGGCCGCCCGGGCCGTGCGTCCGGGCGACCTCACGGCCAAGGACCTGCGGTCCTACCGGGCGCTGCGGCAGGCTCCGACGAAGGTCGGCTACCGCGGCCTCGATGTGTACGGCATGGCACCATCCTCGTCAGGCGGTACGAGCGTCGGCGAGGCACTCAACATCCTTGAGTCCACCGACCTTTCGAAGGCGAGCGAGGCACAGTATCTGCACCGCTACATCGAGGCGAGCCGGATCGCGTTCGCGGACCGCGGGCGATGGGTCGGCGACCCCGCGTTCGAGGACGTACCGACGCAGGGGCTGCTCAGCCAGCGGTTCGCCGACTCGCGGGAGTGCCTGATCAGGGACGACGCGGTGCTGACCAGTCCGCTGGCGCCGGGAGACCCCGGCCACCCGGCCGACTGCAAGGCCGGTGGCACGGCTGCCCCGACGACGTACGAGGGGGAGAACACCACACATCTGACGACGGCCGACAAGTGGGGCAATGTCGTCGCGTACACCCTGACGATCGAGCAGACGGGCGGCAGTGGCATCACCGTGCCGGGGCGCGGCTATCTGCTCAACAACGAGTTGACGGACTTCTCGTTCGCGCCCGCCAATCCGGCGGTCCACGACCCGAATCTGCCGGGTCCGGGCAAGCGTCCGCGCTCGTCCATCTCGCCGACGATCGTGCTGAAGCACGGTGAGCCGGTGCTGGCCCTGGGCTCGCCGGGTGGCGCCACGATCATCACGACCGTGCTGCAGTCGCTCATCGGCAAGGTCGACCGGGGGCTGCCGCTGGTCGACGCCATCGCGGCGCCGCGCGCCAGCCAGCGCAACTCGGCGACGACGGAGCTCGAACCAGGGCTGTGGGACAGTCCCGTGCGGACGGAACTGGAGTCGCTGGGGCATGCCTTCAAGCTGAATCCCGAGATCGGGGCGGCGACAGGTGTGCAGCGGTTGCCGGACGGACGGTGGCTGGCGGCTGCGGAGAAGGTGCGCCGGGGCGGAGGGTCGGCCATGGTCGTGAAGCCGAGCGGGCGGCCATGACATTGCATCAATAAGCCTACGTGAAGGGCTGGTTCGTCGTGGTTGTCCCGCGAGGAACCAGCCTCGCGGACTTGACGGGGACATGACTTCGGGTCAACCTTGGCGCCGTCGGTAAGGAAGGTTTCCCGATAGAAGGGCACCCCCACTGTGCGTACTCGAACGCTCGCCCTCGCTGCTGCATCCGGCGCCGCCCTGCTCGCGGCCGCCACGCTGACGACCGCCGCCGAGGCCCGACCGGCCTCGGACGACGTCACCACTGCCGCCGCGTCCCGGGCGGATTCCGGCGCTGTCGGCCAGGCCGGGGCCGGCATCAAGGAGGGCTCCGTCAGTGCGGCCGATCTGCTGGCCAAGGTCACTTCGTGTTCGCAGATCTCCAGCGGCAAGTACCGTACGGACGAGGAGACTTCGGCGACTGTGCCGGTCTGCGGCAAGAACGGCGCCGTGTTCTGGAAGGCCGACATGGACATCGACTGCGACGGCCAGGTCACCACCGCCTGCAACGAGAACACCGATCCGTGGTTCCAGGACGACACGGCGTTCCACACCTCCGACGACAAGCCGCTGAACGCCGAGAAGCTGCCGTACGTCGTCGTGCCGAGCATCAGCAGCATATGGAACTACAGCAACGCGGGAATCAAGGGCGGTGGCGTCGTAGCCGTCATCTACAACAACAAGGTCGAGTACGCCGTCGTCGGTGACACCGGTCCCAACAAGATCATCGGCGAGGCCTCGTACGCCACCGCCCAGGCACTCGGCATCGACCCCGACCCGGAGACCGGCGGCGCCGAATCCGGCGTCACCTACATCCTGTTCAAGAATTCCAAGGTGTCGCCGATCGAGAGTCACAGCGCTGCAGTCACCGCCGGTGAGGCACTCGCCAAGCAGTTCATCCAGAACAACTAGACGTAAAAGACGGGAGGTTGATCACAACGCGGTCAGGATGCGCGGACCGTCGTCGGTGATCGCCACCGTGTGCTCGGCGTGCGCCGCCCGGCTGCCGTCGAGCGTACGCAGCGTCCAGCCGTCCCGGTCCGGATGGAATGCGTCGTTGCCGCTGCCGATCAGCATCGGCTCGATCACCAGCACCATTCCGTGCCGCAACGGCATGCCGCGACCCGGTCGTCCCTCGTTGGGGACGGCCGGGTCCTCGTGCATCGACGGGCCCACGCCATGGCCGCCGAACCCCTCCGGAATGCCGTAACCGGCGCTGCGGCACACCGTGCCGATCGCATGCGCGATGTCGCCGATCCGATTGCCGACGACTGCCGCCGCGATCCCCGCCTCCAGCGCCGCGAACGCCGTGTCGATCAGCCGGGTGTCCGCCGGCCGGGCGCGCCCGACGGTGAAACTGATCGCCGAATCGCCCGCCCAGCCGCCGAGCGTGAGATGCGCCCGGCGCTGTCGAGCACGGCGCCCCGCCAGGGCGTAATGCGGCTGAGGTCGAATGCCTGCGGTCTGGAGGTGAGAGCCGAATGACTGCCACATCCGGACGGCGGTCGGCTCCGGAACACTCAGGGCACTTCAGCTCCGTCGCTTCGCTCGCTGTGGTCGAGCCGTGTCCCCCCGACCTCCCCGGGCGGTGGGTAGAACCGCCGGGCCCAGCGCCGGAACGGGCCGATCGGCCCGTCACCGGGAGCGAGCCGGGGCGGCTGCTGATACTGCTTGTGATGCCAGATCGGAAAGTCGGCGGCGGTGAATTCGCAACTGGAACGGAAGACGGCGCGGTCCAGCAGCCGGGCGGCGGTTCGGCTCACCACTCGTGCGAGAGGGGCCGGTAACCGGGCCGGTTCCGCGAAGGTGATGCGGTTCCTCTGCCGGAACTGCATCCGGTTGGGCGCGATCGCCGTCGGCATGACCATCGTGCACATCCGAAGCCCGAGCCGAGGCGTGTACACATCCGCGTGCAGGCAACCGAGTCCATAGCCGTCCACTTCCACCTCGACGACGAAGCTGCCAAGGAACGGCGCCGACTCATGGGCACGCATGGACACGTGGAACGCGGCGTCGTCGTAGACGACGGGCCCGCCGATTTCGGCCTTGGCCCAGCCGTGCAGGGTGGCAAAGTGTCCGAGGTCCACCGAGTTCTCGATGACTTCCTGGACATTGCCGGCCAGCTCCCAGGCGGCGTTGCGGGCAGGTCGGTGGCCGATCTCATGCCAGTCGGGGATGAACCAGTCCGGTGCCCGGCCGTCGTGGTGCCGCCACACGAAGACAGCGCCGTTGACCTCGTGCACCGGCAGCTGTGCCAACGGCGACCTCGGCGGCTTTGTGTCGTATCCCGTCCGTACGCACGTGCCGTCGGGGCCGAACGCGAAGAAGTGGAAGGGGCATACGAGATCGTCTCCGTCGACCTTCGCCAGACCGAGATGGGCGCCGAGGTGCGGACAGTACGGACGGATGGCGCGGACCGCCCCCGTCCCGAGCCGGTACAGCACCACGTCCTGCCCCGCCAAAGGCCGGGTGAGCACAGCGCCCGGCCGTAGCTCTTCGGAGAAGGCCAGTGCGGACCAGCCGCTCGGATAGGGCAGGGCGGGCGCCCCCGCGGCATCGGCCGGCGTCGGCCCTTCGCTGATGGCGCGCCCGTACTCGCGTGACAGTCCCACCACTTCCCCTCTCAGGATCGGTCGCGTGGAGACTGCCCAGACTGCTCCGAGATCCTCCCGGCCCGCCATACATCACCCGAACGGGAAGGAATGCGGCAGGCGTTGACGGCGTACGTGATGGGCGCGGTCCATGACGTCCGCTCGGTGACGCAGAGGGTCGCCCCTCACCGCTCCGCCGCGGAGTCGGCGGCGGCCTGCGTCACGTCCACCAGTCGTGACGGACCGGGCAGGTCGCCCCACGCCGCGACGGAGCACTTTCATGTGTGGCGCACCCCCGGTGCTTCCAGCCGGCCGTGGCAGATCTCCACGGTCCCGCTCCCTGCCAACATGGCATCTGCTCTCCGAGCTGGAAAGTGAAGGAACGTGTGGACCGCACGGGTATGAAACATGATCGACTCCGCCGGTTCGCGGCGATGGTCTTGCCCCGGTGTGTGACGGGGCTTACGTTCTCCTCTACGCACGTGTCTACGGGCGTAGAAACGCGTAGAGGCTCTCTGACGCCGCGTCGAAGGAGCAGCTCATGTCCCAAGTCGTACGCGCCGCACTTGTCCAGGCGACCTGGACCGGCGACACCGAATCCATGATTGCCAAGCATGAGGCGCATGCGCGCGAGGCCGCCCGCCGGGGCGCGAAGATCATCGGCTTCCAGGAGGTGTTCAACGCCCCCTACTTCTGTCAGGTGCAGGAACCCGAGCACTATCGCTGGGCCGAGGCAGTCCCGGACGGGCCGACCGTCCGGCGGATGCAGGAACTCGCCCGCGAGACCGGCATGGTGATCGTCGTGCCGGTGTTCGAGGTCGAGCAGTCCGGCTTCTACTTCAACACCGCCGCCGTCATCGACGCCGACGGTTCCTATCTCGGCAAGTACCGCAAGCATCACATCCCGCAGGTCAAGGGGTTCTGGGAGAAGTACTACTTCAAGCCCGGAAACGTCGGCTGGCCGGTCTTCGACACCGCCGTCGGCAAGGTCGGTGTCTACATCTGCTACGACCGGCACTTCCCGGAGGGATGGCGTCAACTCGGGCTCAACGGGGCCCAGTTGGTCTACAACCCGTCCGCCACCTCGCGCGGCCTCTCCGGTTATCTCTGGCAGCTGGAACAGCCCGCGTCCGCCGTCGCCAACGAGTACTTCATCGCCGCGATCAACCGCGTCGGCCAGGAGGAGTACGGCGACAACGACTTCTACGGAACCAGCTACTTCGTCGACCCGCGCGGCCAGTTCGTCGGCGAGGTCGCCAGCGACAAGGAGGAGGAACTCCTCGTCCGCGACCTCGATTTCGGTCTCATCGACGAGGTCCGCCAGCAATGGGCGTTCTACCGAGACCGCCGCCCCGACGCGTACGAAGGACTGGTGGAGCCGTGAGCAGCCTGCACCAACGCCATCTCGCCGTCAGCCCCGACTGGCTGGCGATCTACTACAAGAACCCCCTGGAGATCACCCACGGCGAGGGCCGCCATGTCTGGGACGCCGACGGCAGGCGTTACCTCGACTTCTTCGGCGGCATCCTCACCACCATGACCGCCCACGCCCTGCCCGAGGTGACCAAGGCGGTCAGCGAGCAGGCCGGGCGGATCATCCACTCCTCCACGCTCTACCTCAACCGGCCGATGGTCGAGCTGGCCGAACGCATCGCCACGCTCTCCGGCATCCCGGACGCCCGGGTCTTCTTCACCACCTCCGGTACCGAGGCCAACGACACGGCCCTGCTGCTCGCCACCACGTACCGCAAGTCGAACCAGATCCTCGCGATGCGCAACAGCTACCACGGCAGATCCTTCTCCGCGGTCTCCATCACCGGCAACAGCGCCTGGTCGCCCACGAATCTGTCACCGCTGCAGACGCTGTACGTCCACGGCGGTGTCCGAACCCGGGGGCCGTACGCGCACCTCAGCGACGCGGAGTTCATCGCGGCCTGTGTCGCCGACCTGGAGGACTTGCTCGGCCACACCCGCGAGCCCGCCGCCCTGATCGCCGAACCCATCCAGGGCGTAGGCGGGTTCACCTCACCGCCCGACGGTCTGTACGCGGCCTTCCGCCGGGTGCTCGACCGCCACGGCATCCTGTGGATCTCCGACGAGGTGCAGACCGGCTGGGGCCGCTCCGGCGAACACTTCTGGGGCTGGCAGGCACACGGCGAGAACGGGCCGCCGGACATCCTCACCTTCGCCAAGGGCATCGGCAACGGCATGTCGATCGGCGGTGTCGTGGCCCGCGCCGACGTCATGAACTGCCTCGATGCCAACTCAATTTCGACCTTCGGTGGCTCCCCGGTCACCGTGGCGGCCGGCCTCGCCAACCTCTCGTACCTCCTCGAACACGATCTGCAGGGCAACGCCCGGCGCGTCGGCGGACTGCTGATCGAGCGGCTGCGTGCGATCGGCGCGGCTTCGGAGTGTGTACGGGAGGTACGCGGCCGGGGACTGATGATCGGCATCGAACTTGTGAAGCCCGGCACCGACGAGGCGAACCCGCAGGCGGCCGCCGCCGTGCTCGAAGCGGCCCGGGAGGGCGGCCTGCTCATCGGCAAGGGCGGCGGTCACAACACCAGCGTGCTGCGGATCGCACCACCGCTCTCGCTGACCATCCCGGAGGCGGAGGAGGGTGCGGAGATCCTGGCCGAGGCTCTGCGGTCGGTGGGATGAGAAGCGGCGGCTGAGCCACGGGGGTGTGGGCGGCGGACCTCGGGTATCGATCTCGGTCTGTCCGCGTTCGCGGTCCTGTCCGACGGCCGGAAGATCGACAGC